>PEWR01000027.1 GCA_002779395.1 Ignavibacteriales bacterium CG07_land_8_20_14_0_80_59_12 | reverse complement strand
GCTGACGAGCGCATTCCGCCGAGAAGCGAATACTTGTTGTTTGAGGACCAACCGCTCAGCGTGATGCCGTAGACGCCTATGGAGGAGAGCGCGAGGATGTAAAGAATGCCGACATTGATGTCCGCGATGACGAGCGGAATCTCGCGTCCGAAAAGGTTGATCGTGTTGCCGAATGGGATCACCGCATAGGCACTGAAGGCGACGGCAAGGGAGATGATCGGCGCGAGGTCGTGGACCGTGCGGTTCGCCGCCGTCGGTGTGATGTCCTCCTTGAGGACAAGCTTCAGCACGTCGGCGAAGGGTTGGAGGATTCCCTGCGGACCGACGCGGTTGGGGCCCAGCCGGTTCTGGATGAAGCCGGCGATTCGCCGCTCAAAGTAGACGAGGATCGCGCACGAGAGGAGCTGGATGCCCATCACGACGACGATCTTGATCAGGATGATAAGGTAGTCCATCATAGTCTCGCACTGTTACGAGCGTGCCGCAGATGCAGCGGCTGCGGAGGCTGGTGAGGTGACTCCGCCTGTAACACCGAGCGATCCGACGCGCTGGAATGTGAGCCCGTGAAAGAAGTCGACCTTCGATGCCATCTCGGCGAACACATCGTCGACGGTCTCGAACTTCCATTTAGTTCCCATGGCTGCCGCGAGGTCGGCAAGGATGCGCCACGACGGACGTGCATCGCGCTTCGCCCCTTGCGCCCATTTGTCAAACGGTGATGAGAACTTGTCCCATCGGCTCAGTGTAAACCCCCCGAGCTGCCGGTCCTCTTCCTTCGTTGCAACGGCGGGGCGGATCCTCTGGACGTGCCCGTCGAAGTTCGTGAAGGTCCCGTGCTTCTCGGCGAACGTGCTCGCTGGGAAAACGATGTGCGCGAGCTCGGTTGTCGCGCTTGTGTTCGTCCCGTGGACGATGAGGAGCTTGAGCATCGGGAGTACCCCGACAAACTCGGGGGCCGCAGCGATGTCATCTTCCAGTGCGTAGAGCGCCTTGATTGTGCCGGAGCGGATGCCGGCCGCGATCTCGACCGTGCGCGATCCGCCTGCGGAACGCTGTACACCCACCGCACGCGCACCGTGGGAGTTCGGTGTCTTGTCGGCACGGATGAGAAAACTGTCCTCGTCTCCAACGACAACATGGGAAAGGAAATTGAGGTTATCCGTTGACAGCACAGCTCGCGCGAACTTCTGAAGGAGGTAGTTGTCTTCGTTCGTCGCGTACGCGGAACCAAGAACGGCGATCTGCGACGGCTTGAATTCACGGAGGCGTCTGGCGCTGTTCCGGATTGCCTCCCCCCACGAGGCCGGCACCTGGGCCCCGTCTTTCCGCACGAGAGGACACGCGATCCTGTTGCGTGCGTTCACGTGCGTGAAGGAGGTGAGCCGTCCCCGATCGCACATCCAGTAGGAGTTGACGCTCTCGTTGTGCCGCGGCGTGAGACGCAGGATCTCGTTGTCCCTGACCCAGATATCGATACTGCACCCGCGGGCACAGCCCGGGCAGACGCTCGCCGTTGCGGACATCTCCCATGTGCGCGACCGGAAGCGAAAGTCGCGGCTCGTGAGAGCGCCGACGGGGCACAGGTCGATGACGTTCATTGAATAGGGGTTGTCGAGCGACTCCCCCGGGAAGGTCGTGAGAGTCACGTGATCGCAGCGCTGTGTAAAAGTCAATTGATGTTTACCCACAATCCCCTCAGTAAAGCGGATGCAGCGAGAGCACATGATGCAACGCTCCACATCAAGCATCACGCGGGGACCGAGCTCGACCCTCTTAGGCTTGTGGACCTTGTCCTCATCGAAACGGCTCGTCCCTGTGCTGTGCCTGTATGCGTATTCCTGGAGTTTGCACTCCCCAGCCTCGTCGCAGATCGGGCAGTCGAGGGGATGGTTGATGAGGAGGAACTCCATGACCGCCTCGCGCGCGCTGCAGACACGCTCGTTGTTCGTGTGGACGACCATGCCGTCCGCGACCTGCGTTGCACAGGCGATGACAAGCTTCGGCGTCTTCTCTACCTCCACCAGGCACATCCGGCAGTTGCCGGAGACCGAGAGCTTCGGATGGTAGCAAAAATGGGGAATATCGATGCCGCGCGACCTCGCGGCTTCAATGATCGTCAGAGATGGATCAACTTCAAAGTGAGCCCCGTCGAGTGTAATCCTTGCCATGTCCCTTCCAGAATGTGGTGGTCCGCCGAAGCCGGCTCAAGACTTTTTTGAATAGGCCTCGAGGGCGAGGCGGATAAGCGACAGAGACCTCCTGAGGTCCTCACCCTTCAACGTGAAGGCGATCCGCACTTCATTCAGCCCCTTGCCGGGCGTGGCGTAGAAGCCCTGCGCGGGGGCGAGAAGAACGGTTTCCTTCTCATGCTCGAATTCTTCGACGAGCCATCTTGCGAAATGCTCCGAGTCCCTCACCGGAAGGCCGATGACGATGTAGAACGCGCCTTCCGGCCTGTAGAAGGTCGCACCCGGGATTGACCTCAGCTCTTCATAGACGAGGTCACGCCGCTTCCGGAATTCTTCAACAATCGGAGCCGTGTACCGCGCCGGAGATTCAAGAAGCGGTACGAGGGCAAGCTGCTCGAGTGTGGCGACGGACAGGCGCGCCATGCCGAACTTCAGGGCGGTCTGGACCACCTCTGCATTGTGGCTTGCAAGGACGCCGATGCGGGCGCCGCACACGTTGAACCGTTTCGAGCAGCTGTCGAGCAAGACGGCCCGGTCCCGGATCTCGGGAAAGCTCATGACGCTGATTGCGGGGGCGTCGAAGGCAAATTCCCGGTACACCTCGTCGGAGAGGAGGAAAAGGCCGCGGCGTCCCACAATCTCGACGATGCCCTCAATCTCTCCACGCGTGTAGATGGTCCCCGTCGGGTTCGCGGGGTTGCACAACAGGATCGCGCGGGTCCGCGGCGTGATGTGGCGTTCGATCTCGTCTGCCGGAGGGAGGTGGAACCCGTTCTCGATCGAGAGAGGAACCGGCCGCAGGTTCACGCTCGCCAGCGTCGCAAAGCCGTTGTAGTTCGTATAGAACGGTTCAAACACGATAATCTCATCGTCTGGATCGCACACCGCAGACATCGCAAACACGATGGCCTCGGATCCACCCGCGGTGATTACCATCTCGCTCTCGTCAATCTCGATACCGTTCTGCCGGTAGTACGATTTCCACGCGGTGAGAGGAATCGGCAGACCGTTCGACGGCGCATACGCAAGGGTTGGCTGCGAGAACGAGCGGACCGCTTCGAAGACCGCGGGTGGGGTCGGGAGGTCCGGCTGACCGATGTTGAGACGGTAGACCTTGATTCCTGCGGCGGCGCGTGCAGATGCGGCTGCGGCAAGCTTGCGAAGCGGCGACGCCTGCATCGAGATCGCTCGACTTGACACGGATGGTGTCCGGGTCACAGCGGTCGCAGCGTCGAGGTCCCCGCGGGCGTCTTCCTTCTGAAAGTGCTGTTTCATTCGAGTCTCCTTAAAATTATGCCTGCCCCCCCCTGCGATAAACAAGCGGCAGCGTCAGCCCTCAGGTTGATCGCTCCCGGAGCAGCGGGAGGATGCTGACCCCGACGAACCCGTCGGGGTCAAGAAGTTCCCCGGCGGCCGCGTGCATGTCCTCCACCGTCACGGCGTCAATCTTTGAAAGGAAGCTCTCGAGCGGGACGTACCCTCCGAAGTAGAGCTCTCCCGTTGCGAGCCGCGTCATCCGGGCGGACATGCTCTCCAACCCGAGAACGGTGCTCCCCTTGATCTGGGATTTTGTCCTTTCCAACTCGCTTGCCGGGATCGGCCTCGTCCTCAGTCTCTCGAATTCCTTTCGCAGCAGACCGGAGACCTTCTCCACGTTCATCTCGTCGGTTCCGGCGGACACTCCGAAAATGCCGACATCCTTCATAAGGTTGAGGAACGAGTAGACCGCGTAGACGAGCCCGTGTCGCTCGCGGATCTGCTGGTTGAGGCGCGAGCTCATTCCGTCGCCGAACAGCGTGTTGAGAACCATCAACGCGTGGCGGTTCGCACCCCGGGCGCCCTGCGTCACGCGCCCTCGCACCATGTATGCTTGCTGGACATCCCTCCGCAAGACAATCTCCTCCGCTCCTCCCTTTCGTGCGCCCGCTTGCGGCACACGCGGTTTCCCGCTGTCACGCGGCTGCCGCTTTCCATTCGCGGCGGGGAGGGCGAAGTATCTTTCGACGTGCCCAAGGAGTTCCTCGTGCCGCACGCCGCCAGCCGCCACGACGAGCGTGTGCTGCGCTCTGTACCATGTCTCAAGGTGCCGAAGAAGGGCTCTTCTGTCGAAGGAGCGGATGGTCTCTTCTCTCCCGAGGACCGTGAACCCGAGCGGGTGCCGGGGAAAGAGCCGCTCCTCGAGGATGTCCTGGATCTTCTCGTCGGGGTCGTCCTCGACGTTTTTCAGTTCCTCGAGGACAACACCCTTCTCCTTCTCAATATCGGATGGGCTGAGCTTCGGGCTCTGGACAAGATCAGAGATCACGTCGACTGCCTGCGGAAGATGCTCGTCGAGGACGCGGGCGTAGAAGCAGGTCGATTCCTTCGTGGTGAATGCGTTCAGGTAACCGCCGAGTGCTTCAAGGCTTTCGGCGATCGCGCGCGTGGAACGGTGCTTCGTCGCCTTGAACACCATATGCTCAAGGAAATGAGTTATCCCGTTCGTCTCCGGTGTCTCGTGGACGGATCCGACATCGACCCAAACTCCGACCGACACCGACCTGACATGGGGGATTTCCTCGGAGATGACGCGGAGCCCGCTCGGGAGGATTGTCTTCTTGTACGTCGACGCCACGCGGTGACCGGCAACCTGGTCGAGCGAAGAGATGCGGAATTTGGTCATCGATTAGAGTGCTGTGGTTCCCTGCCCGGATTCGTGCACAACGAATATACCACATTACCGTAAGATAATCAACGGACGACAGTTAACGGCTTGCGCCGTTTTCGGCCACGCCGAGGAGAAGCTGGAGCTTCGCGACGACCATATCGATTGCCACCTCGTTTTTGCCCCCCTTCGGGATGATGATATCAGCCCAGCGCTTGCTTGGCTCGACGAACTCAAGATGCATCGGCTTCACGGTGGTCGTGTACTGGTGGATGACCGACTCCACCGACCTTCCGCGCTCGACGATGTCGCGTCGGATGCGGCGGAGGAGCCGCTCGTCGGCATCGGTGTCGACGTAGAGCTTGATGTCCATCAGGTCGCGAAGCTCGCGGTCCGCAAAGATGAGGATCCCCTCGATGATGATGACGTCGCGCGGCTCGACGTGGCGCGTCCTCTCCCGGCGGGTGTACGTCTGGAAGTCGTAGACGGGCGCCTCGATCGATCTCCCTGACCTCAGCTGACAGAGGTGCTCGATGAGGAGAGGCGTATCAAGGGCATCGGGATGGTCGAAGTTAATCTCCTCGATGCGTCGCTCCTCGAACCCACTGATGTCCTTGTAGTACGAATCGTGTTCGAGTACTTCGACGCTCTCCGCGTGGAGATGTTCGAGGATCTTATTCGTTACCGTCGTCTTTCCGGAGCCTGTACCGCCGGCAATGCCGATGATGACCATCCCGATAGCATCTCCATCGATCGAGGCATGACGCAGCGAGAGGAGTCTCTCAACCGCCGTTCGAAGTGTCCTAATGTACATTCCGTCGCCGAGAGAAACAACGTTTCCTCTCATTGATTCGAAGGGCTGATGCACGTATATTGGAAAAACGATTGCATCCGATGAGCTTCATGATCCTCGTCCTTTTCGGCGTCACGATCCTGTACATTGCCGTCCTCGTATGGCTGCGATTCGGCATGCGCAGGGAGCGATGTCGCCCGCGCCGCCTCCGGTTGTTTTCTCCCGGAACCGAGCCATTAGTCAGCGTCGTCGTCGCCGCACGGAACGAGGAAGCAAACCTCCGACAGTGCCTCGAATCAATCCTTGGGAACGACTATCCGAAGGAGAAGCTCGAGGTCGTCGTCGTTGACGACCGGTCGACCGATGCTACCCCTTCCATCATCGCAGATCTCACAAGGGAGCATCCAAACCTGCGCTCGCTCCGGATCGAGCGGGACGACGGGAAGCTGAGAGGGAAGACGAACGCCCTCGCACGAGGCATACCGACGGCGCGGGGCGAGATCATCATGTTGACGGACGCCGACTGCATTGTCTCGCGGACATGGGTGCGAGAGACGGCGAAGTATTTCACCGAGGACGTGGGGATCGTCGCCGGGGTCACGATGCTCAACGACACCTCCTGGTTCAGCGGGATGCAGGCGCTTGACTGGATGTACCTTCTCTCGGTCGCAGCGTCGACGATCGGTCTACGCATCCCTCTCACGGTCATCGGGAACAACCTTTCCTTTCGGAAGGCGGCGTACGAACAGGTTGGGGGGTATGAAGCGGTCCCCTTCAGCGTTACCGAGGACCAGGCGCTGTTCCGGGCCATCATCACAAAGACATCGTGGGACCACAGGTTCCCCATTGACGGCGGCTGCGGCGTGACAAGCGACGCTTGCTCGACATTCGGTGAACTCCGCCGGCAGAAACACCGATGGGGCATCGGCGGCAAGGATATTCAGTTCCGGGGACCGCTCATCATGAGCGTGGGGGTCCTCGAACACCTTCTGCTGGTTCTCTCACCTCTTTACGCGCCGGCAGTGTGGCCGGCCTTTGCGGCGCTCGCCGTGAAGTGCGGCGGCGATGCGATGTTCGCCTCGCGTGCGCTCCGTGAGTACGGCAGGGTGAGGCTACTGAGGTACCTGCCGCTCTTCGAGCTCTACTTCATCATCTATACGATTGTCCTTCCGATCGCGATCATTGTCGACACAAAGGTCGTTTGGAAAGGACGCACGTACCGCTGAAGGCAGCCTCGTCTCCACGGTCGATCATGCTACCATCGACTCGGAAGTGGACTACTGACGTGAGACTCTACCCTATCACACTCCTTGTTGTCCTTTTTTCCACCTCCACAACAGCTGGCGGGATTCCCGATACCTTACGGCCATCAAACGAAGGAATCGTATTCGTTCCCATCCCTGCGGATCCCTTTTACGCGAGGATCGGTGCGTCGGAGGACATTCACAATGTTCGGACAGAACTTTTCGCGGGGAGGTCGGTTGAGCTTTTCCGGTGGGCGGGCGAGGACCATGCCCGGTACTCCGCGGGTGCAGAATTCTTCATCTGGTCGCTCCTCAGGAGGGAGCCTAAGTTCCGTTTCCCGGTCGAGGCCGCGGACTACTTTTTCGGGGTAACCCTCAACTCGCAAAGGCCCGCTGTAGGGGGGGCTTTCTCTGCCAGACTCCGTCTCAGCCACATGAGCGCTCATGCCGTCGATGGGGTGTTCGATTCGACGTACAAGCCTCGCGTCTACAGCCGGGAATTCGTTTCATTTGCCGCGGCCCTGGAACGCTCGCTGTTCAAAGTCTCGGCTGGCCTGTCCTACCTGTTCCACAGCATCCCTGATACCATCGGTGAAATCCAACCGGAATTCGGAGTGCAGATCGGCGGGCTCCAGGGCGAGGGGTTCTACGCGAGCGGCTGGTTTCTCCTTCAGAAGATCGCTGCCTTTCAATCGACTGCGGTCCTCCGTGCCGGTTTCCTGCTCCCGGCTGACGGAGCAACAGTCGATTTCTTCGGCGAGTACTTCAATGGCGTTTCGAAGTACGGATCGCGCTTCCCGATGAGGGAAGAGCGACTCTCGGCCGGGATCACTGTGCTAGGATGGTGAAGTCGCTCACACGCGCGCCCGCGACGAGGGGATTCCGAGCTGCTTCAGCCTGTAGCGGAGCGTCTGCTCGGTAAATCCGAGAAGCTCCGCAGCCTTTGACTGGTTGTGTCCGCACCTGTCGAGGACGCGGAGAATGATCTTCCGTTCGAGCCGTTCCATGGAGTCGTTCAGCACGATCGATTCGCCGGCGTCTATCTTCGAAAGGACTGCGGCGACCTCCGCTTTCTCGTCCCCGAGCCCCTCGGGGAGCACAAAGCGGCCGTTTCGCGACAGGAGTATTCCCCGCTCGACAACACATCTCAGCTCCCTCACATCTCCCTTCCACGGATGATTCATGAGCACTTCTATTGCGGCGGGATCGATGCCAACCGGAGCAGTGTCGTCTTCGCGAGCAAGTTCTTCAGCAATGTGTTTGACAATGGCGGGGATATCCTCGCGCCTCTCTCGAAGCGGCGGGACTGTCACCTTCTCAAATCGAACGAGGCCTCGTGCGAGCGCGTCGGAGAGTGCTTGCCGTTCTTGAAGTGCTTGTGGATCATCTCCGACACTCACAATGATCTTCAAGTGCGATCCGCCGGGTCTCCCCTGCGCCTCTCCGGCCCGGGTGATAAGCTCGACCAACCATCTCTGTCTCCGGAAGGGCGCATCATCCACGTCTTCGAGATAGAGTGTCCCCTCCGCCGTTCCCTTCAGGAGTCCGAGCGTCGAGAGGGTCGGCCCCTTTGCGTGTGGGGAACGAAAGAGTTGCTCACGGGTTGAGGCATCGTCGTTGACGGCGAGATGGACGGACCTGAACGGGTGCCGACGGGGCGATGCGTGGAAGGCCAGCTCATGGAGGGCGCGCGCCACCTCCGCTCTCTCCGTCCCTTTCTCCCCAATGATGAGGATGTCCCTAGGAGATGCGGCCGCACGCTTCAGCGCCTTCCGCAGGCCCTCGGCGGCCTTGCTCTTTCCGATGATGCCGGCTGTCATTTCTTCTCTCTTCTTTCTTTTCTCGGCG
>PEWR01000084.1:2611-8819 GCA_002779395.1 Ignavibacteriales bacterium CG07_land_8_20_14_0_80_59_12 | reverse complement strand
CCCGGGAGGGGAAACCCGTTCGCGCGAAGGATCTCGCCCCGGACCCCCGCCAACGCGGCGGGGGTTTTCTTTATATGTTCCGACAGCAGTCTCTTCAGGAAGCCTGCACCTCTGTTTGGAAGAGAGTTCTTGTCTGAATACATTTATCAGACTCCGATACGTCGTTACCCACCTGGCCAGGGAGAAATGACACAATGTCCGCAGGCCTGCTTGTCGATGCACCCCGGCAGCCCCGAGTGCGCGTAGAATCGGTCGATGCATTCCGGGGGCTCACCATTTTCCTCATGCTGTTCGTGATCGCCGTGGCGGCGGCAGGCTACTATCCCCTTCCGCAAACCATGTCGTGGCTCGACAGTCTCCCGGTCTCCACCTGGAACCACGCGGAGGTAGGATGGGAGCAGTTTGCCGCACAGAAGAAGGCCACGGGGATGACCGAAGAGCAGGTCAATGCTCTCCCCGAGGCGCGGCTCAAGAACGTCGGCGTGACCGTCACCGACCTCGTCGCTCCCTTCTTTGTCTTCATCGTCGGCATTGCTATCCCTTTGAGCCGTTCCCGCCGCGGGAAGGAGTGGTGGAACCATGTGATGGTGCGGACGGTAATGCTGATCGTCGCTGGCGTCATCTACATCAGCCTTATCATGGGACTCTCATGGTGGTGGGGAATCTTGCAGGCGATCGGCGTCGCCTACTTCATGGGCGCCGCGAGCATGAAGCTGCCGCGATGGGGGCGATGGGCGGCAATCCTCGGCATCCTCGCCTTCCACATGGTCATGTCGCGCTACGTCGGATGGTGGCTCCATTTCGGCGACACGTCGGAGCCGTTCTGGACCATCGGACAGCTCCACGGGAGCTGGGCGAAACCCCTCACACTCCACTGCCGCCCCTGGGTGTCGATCTCGTACGGCGTCATGACAATGATCGGCGTCCTCATCGGAGAGGCGGTCGTCGGCGGGAGACGGTCCAAGATTACCAGGTCGGCGATCATCGTGGGAGTTATTTTCACTCTCCTTGGCCTCATCGTTCACAAGATCGGCCTTTTGACGGGTGAGATGGGACTCTGCTTCAACAAGCCGGATGTCACCGCATCCTATGCGATGTTCACCTCGGGAGTGGGGGCGTTTACGTTCCTCCTCCTCTACTACCTGATCGACGTGTGGGGAATCAAGAGGTGGGCCTATCCACTGAAGGTGTTCGGCGTCAATGCGTTCCTTGCCTACTTCATGCAGATCATCATGCGCATCTTCTTCCGCGCCCTGAAAATCGAGCCGCTCTTTGCAGGTCAGCCCAACGACACACTCACGCAGTGGGCGGGGATCTTCAATTCACCCGCGTGGAGCGCCTTCTTCCTCGATAAGTCCGGGTACAACGGGGTCCTCTGGGGACTCATCTGGACCTTCTGCCTCTGGCTAATCATACTTTATTGCAACAAGCGCGACATCTACTGGAAACTGTAGTCCGGGGAGCTTGATGCCGTACATCGGTGAACTGAGCTCCCTTCTCACCGCCTGCCTCTGGTCGGGAAGCTCGATGATTTTCGCCGCCGCAGCCGAACGGGTGGGCTCAGTGCAGATGAACATCGCCCGCCTTTCATTCGCGACGGTCCTTCTCTTCGCCACGATCCTCATCGCCGGAATCGGCGTCCATCTTTCCACACCGCAGGCGTTGAACCTTGCCGTGAGCGGGATTGTCGGCCTGGTATTCGGAGACACGTTTCTCTTTGCGGCCTACACCGAAATCGGCGCGAGGCTCGCGATGCTTCTCATGTCGCTTGCCCCCGCCGTGACGGCGATCCTCGCATTCATCTTCCTCGGCGAGGTCCTTCCGTTTCTCGGCGTGCTGGGGATCATCGTGACCATGGCGGGGATCGCGATTGTCGTGCTGGAGAACCCCGAGACGTCCACATCGCGGCACAAGATGACGCGAAAGGGATTGGTTTGTGGGCTGCTTGCCGCTCTCGGACAGGCGGCGGGACTCCTGTTTGCGAAGAAGGCGTTCAGCATCGGAGAGATCAACGGGTTCGTCGCGGCATTCGTCCGAATTATCATCGCGCTGTCGATCATCCTTCCCGCTGCGCTTCTTGCGCGGCGGATCACCAATCCAGTCCGGGTATTCTTGAACGATCGCAAGGCGCTCCGGCTTGCGGTATTCGCCTCGGTCATGGGCTCCTACCTCGGCATCACCTTTAGCCTGATTGCCCTAAAGTACACCGATGTCGGTGTCGCCGCGACGATCCAGGCAACACCGCCGATCATCATGCTCCCGCTCTCAAGGATCTTCCACAAGGAGGTCCATTCGTGGAAGACAATCACCGGCGCCTTCATCGCCGTCGCAGGCGTGGCAATTCTGTTTCTGCGGTAGGGAAAGATCGCTGCAGGGAAATTCGTCAGACTGACGGGGGCATTTCTTTCTTCCGGACGAGCTCCGCAAGTGCTTCTTCTACTTCGCCCCTCGGGAGTCCGCCCCGCAGGAGCTCCTCCTCAGAAAGTGCGAGGAGCCTTTCATAGAATGCTATCCCCTTGTCTGCGAACGAGGGGTCACGGTCAATAAGGTCGATGAGGGCATCCTCGGCACGGTCGAACCTCCCCGTGTGCTCATAGTACCCGAAAATCTTCGCTTCGGTCTCGAGGGGAATCTCATACTCCGACAACTTCTCGATAACAAAGTCAGCGTCCGCTTCGTAATCGGCTGCCGCGCTCCGTTCGGAGGCAAGGGCCGCTTCAACAAACAGTCCGGCGGATTTCAGATACTCTTGAAAAGAGCCCTCTTCATCCCCCATGAGCTCCTGGATGTGTCCCTTCTCCTTGAGGAGCTTTGCGATCGCATAGCACTTCGGGATCGAAAGGCTTTCGTCAGAACCGAAGAGTCTCATGATCTGATCGTCCGGCAGCCGCTCGACCAATGAGAGGTTCAATCCGAGCAACTTCAATCCGGTCTCGTCAATCTCCCGCAGCGCCTCAGGGTATTGATGAGATTCCTTCAGTCCAAGGACCTTGGCGAGTGCCTGCGCCAGCACCTGGATCATCCTCGTGATATAGTCGCGAGTAATCATTGTCCACAGTCATCAGTTCGGTGATCCGGTGACCATAGTGTTGCCTCGGCAATCAGGTCACGCGCCGCCCGGTCCGGGTCACTTGGCCCGATATCCGAATGATTTAACATAGCCAGGCTCGAGGGGAAGCCCCCACGTCTCGCTGTAGCACGAACCGAAGATCCCAAGGCCGCCGACTACATTCGTATAGACGGTCTCATCGACCCTTACGGAATACTGATCAAGAGACCCGTTCACACTTGAGTAGTAGCGTGAGAGGTGGGAGTCGAATTCGGTGTACCGGAACACTATGCTACTGACGATGTAGTCGCCCTTGTTCGGATCCCCCGCGGAAATCTGCGCCATGGCGGAATCGATAGCCGCAAAATCGTATGAACAGCTCTCTCGCTCTGAATAGGAAGGGTAGATGGGTACCATCTGATCACCTCGCTTCACGTATTGCAGCGGGACTTCCTTCACCCCCTGCGCCGCAACGCCCGTGGGGCCGGCTACCTTCTTCCAGTAGATCACGAGCTTCGGGAAGAAGAGGTGCTGCTCATCGAAAGAGTCATCCCAATCGATGATCCATGCTTTCCCGTACTTGAGGGGGTCAAGCCGTGTCGTGACGCCGCGGGGGTACGGCGGGAAGCCCTCTTTCAGCGCATGGTGCGGGACAGTCGTCGTCGCAACCAGGCTGTCCCCTCCGGGGAGATGGGCCGTCATCCTCAGGTATCGGTCATAGTAGTGAACGGAAATCCCCTTCACAGAATAGAATCGCTGACACTTGGCATACCTGCTCGTATCCGCACGCGGCCGGCTGGATTCGGTCAGCAGGTAGACCCTGTCGCTTACTCCGTTGTTGATTGTCAGCGTAACGGTCGCCCCGACGACAGCCGGGTCAACCTTGTTGACAGACGGATCCGGCCCGTCGACGTCGTAGAGCCTGCTGACCGTGGCTGTCACGTCTGTCGTGTGGATCAGGTCTGTCTCGATGATGCAAAACAGAACGTTTCGCCCCTGGAACTTCGTCTTGGGGCTGAACGATTCCTCGCACGAGAAGCTCAGCAACGACACCACTCCCACGGCAGCGGGGACAACCCAGGCGCTTTTCATAGCTCCACCTTCAACGTTGCGGAGGGCAGAAAGCGAAGCATGTAGACCGGCTGACCCGTGTCGCGATCGAGGTAGAAGACGTTCTTCCGGTCGTAGACGTTGACGATGCTCACACCGAGGGTGACGTCGGCGCTGGAGACCTGGAACTTCTTCGAGACGCCGATATCAAGCCGATGATAGAACGGGAGACGGGCGGTGTTCTTCTCCCCCCAGTACGTGACCGGGACGATGTCACTGAGAACATCGGTCGGCGCACCAGGGTCGATCTCAACCCGATCGTAGTACCCTGCAATCGGCGTGAAAGGCATGCCGGACCTCAGAGACCACGAAGCATTCGCGGACCACATCTCTCCCAGCTCGATTCCGAGGAGCACATTGGCAGAGTGCCGGGAATCGTATCTCGGGAAGTACATCTTCCCCTCTCTCTCCTTGTAGGCCCAGCTCAAAGCATACGATGCCTGAACCATGACGCCAGCGAGGTGGCACTTGAACAGGAACTCCAGTCCATACGACTCACCGTCGACGTTGACGTAGTCGTGTGCCTCTGCGGTGAATTTCTTGGGATTTGCGTCGACGAGATTCGCCATCATCTTGTAGTAGCCGTCGATTTCGATGCTGAGCCGGTCCCCGATCTCCACCGTCATCCCGGCGGTGAGATGGCCGGCGGACATCGACTGCAGGTAATCGGGGGTGATGATCCACGGTTCGAATATCGATATGAGCTCGTTCTCGTCGGAGAGCGTAAACATTTCCTGCGAGTAGACGCCGACCGCCGCCTTGAATGCCACGAAGGGGTAGGGCTGATAAGCGAGACTCACCCGAGGCTCGAAAAGAAACGGCCTCAGAGTTGAAAGCGCCAACAGTTTCGGCCTCACGCCCAGGTCGAGCCGAAACTTGTCCCACCTGCGGAACCGGTAGTCCACATAGCAGTCCAGGCCCCAGCCATGCTCTGCAAGTGAAGTGTGCGCCCCGCATAGGTTGTCGAGCTCGAGCTTTGTCGCGACGAACTTGTTCTGCACTCCGAACATGAGCTCGTCTCGGCTGTCGTAGGTATACGTGAAGTCCCAGTCCCAGGTGAAGTCGGATACCCTGTTCATTCTCGGTATTGCCTTGCTCAGGTTGGGATACACCTGCGCGGCGAAGCCGCTGTATGAGAGATTCATCCTCGAGTAAAGGGGACTCGACCACACCCGGTGCCAGTTCATTCCGACTATTGTATTCCTGATGTCGTAATCTTCCTTGAGCGGATCTTCGTTCAGCAGTTGATCCCGGCTGACGAAGCCGTGGAGAACGAACTTGCCGTTCTCATCTATGTCGGGGTTTGAGTAATTCACCTTGAACGACATGTCGTAGAAATCAAATGGAGCTTCGGGCCTGTTCAGGTAATTCTTGAGGAGCCTGCCGGAGTAACTCTTCCGGCCCGTAACGAGAACCGAGCCGCCCGGAATCGGCCCCTCAAAGGAGAGCTTCCCGGAAAGGAGGCTTGCCTGGGCGGTCCCATGATAGTTGTTCTTGTTTCCGTCTCTTGTCACTACATTCAGAATCGACGAAAGTCGCCCGCCGTACTCGGGAGAGAACCCGCCGACATAGAACTCCGCCATCGATATCATCTCAGGGTCGATGACACTGTAGATTCCGAGCGCATGGAAAGGTCCATAGACCGTCGCACCGTTCAGCAGGACAAGATTCTGGTCGCCGCCTCCGCCCCGTACATAATACTTCGACGTCACGTCGTCGGTTGAACCGACGCCGGGCTGAGACCGCAGCACCCGGAAGAGGTCTGACTCGATCGTCACCGGCATCAGCTTGATGTCCTCGGTGGATATCCTCTGCAACCCCAGGCCGGTCTCGGTCGGGCGAACGACTTCCTCACCGACGACCGATACCTCCCCCAGCGAGATCAAAGTCGGCACGAGCCTCACGTTGCATCGCGTGATCTCGTTGTCCCTGACCGTCACCGTCACTTGCTCGGGCCTGTAGCCGATATGTGATATGATGACGGTGTGTGACCCAGCCGGGACAGCGGAGATCAGGTAGTACCCGCTCGTGCTCGTCGTCGCACCGCTC
>PEWR01000084.1:2249-2480 GCA_002779395.1 Ignavibacteriales bacterium CG07_land_8_20_14_0_80_59_12 | reverse complement strand
CACGGCACTCACAAGGAGGATCGATGTGAACTGCAGGCGACGATGCATCGGGCTATCGACCCTTCTCAGACCGGGACTCTGAGGTTTGATCAATCAGTGGACTTCGTTCGACTTCGATACCAGAAGGCCTCTCGGTCAGATTCAGCAACCAGGCATAGGTCGGTGTGCAGACGGGTTTGATGGCAGTCTCACGTCGGGACTTCATGAGTGGCTTACTCTTAGAGAGCGGCA
>PEWR01000084.1:169-2165 GCA_002779395.1 Ignavibacteriales bacterium CG07_land_8_20_14_0_80_59_12 | reverse complement strand
TGCAACTGTCAACCTGGCCAGCGCATTCACTGGAAATGCTACCTCCGGAGACTGCTTGAAAAGCTTGGCTGAAGTCCGTAGATTGGTTTCACTACCTTCTATTGTGCCGGGTAGCATGCCCTCACGCTGTCAACGTGCGACGATACTGCTGTGTCAGAATCAAGCGGACGCTGATGATGGAGAGAAAGGCGAATGCCATAAGTAAGTTCGTGCCTTTCGGCCTCGCGCTCGTCCTTCTGTATGTCACCCAGTATGAAGCGCGCTCCACCGAACAGAAGGGGTGCGGAGCCCCGTCACTCTCCAGACCCGCCAGCAACAATCACTACAATTTCTTCGACGCCAACACGATCCTCATGTGGATCGCCAACAACGGTGATGGCTCGCTTGATCCCAATACAGGTGGAGCCGGATTCTATTGGCCGAAGGGAACCGAGAAGACCGCCTCGTACGAGGACGGACTTGTCTGGGGCGGCCTGGTGAGCGGCCGGCCGCGCGTCGGCGGGTCCACCTACACCCACGGTCTTCGCGCGGGGCACGTCATAGGAGGCGGGGCAGTGGCGAGGCCGGACAGCTCCAATGACCCGCGGCACCGGGTCTACAAGATCCAGAAGAACTGGAGAGAGCTCAAGGCGATCGACCCGACCCGCTATGCCGCCGCGCGCGAGGACTATGTCGAATGGCCCGGCAATCTCGGCGCCCCGTTCATCGACGTGAACGGCAACGGACGATGGGACCCGCCACAGCTTGACCCCGCGGACCGGCAAACCGGAGGCGACGAGCCGAGCTTTGTCGGCGATCAGCAACTCTAGTTTGTCGCGAACGACATGGATTCGTCAGTCACGCGTCGTCTCTACGGCAGCGACCCGATCGGACTCGAAGTCCAGTGCCTGGTCTGGGGGTTCGCCCAGGACGGAATCCCCGGCAACTCCCTGTTCAAGAAGTACACAATCATCAACAAAGGGACGATCAGGCTAGACACGGCGTACTTCGGGTACTGGAGTGATGTCGATCTCGGCTCGGGGAACGACGATTTCTGCGGCTCCGACACCACGCTCAACCTCGGGTACACCTATAACGCAATGAACACGGATGCCGTGTACGGCGACGCACCGCCGGCACTCGGCTACTCTCTCCTCCAGGGGCCTGCCGTGAAGACCGGCGACCCGCGCGACACCGGTGTATTCAATCTCAGCTACCGGAGCGGGATGAAAAACATTCCGATGACCTCCTTCGCTTTCCATATTTGCGGAAGCACCGAGTGGCCTGACCCTCCGCTTGGCGGAGCCCCCGGCGGGAGCAGCGGGATGTACCGGAACCTGAGCGGAGTGAGCCTGCTGACAGGTGAGCCGATCACTGATCCGATCACCGGACGACAGACGAAATTCCCGCTCTCCGGCGACCCGGTCTCGCGGACAGGATGGTACGACGGAATCGACCCATCCGGCTGCGGCGACCGTAACCACATCATATCAAGCGGGCCATTCACGTTCGCTCCCGGCGACACCCAGGAGATCACGATCGCAATCGTGGTCGCACAGGGGACGGACCGGCTGTCGAGCGTTTCCCTGTTGAAGGAATACACATCAACGGTCCGCTCTTCGTTCAGCAACTGGACACGGGGAGCCGGCGGCGTCTTCCCGTCGAGCAGCGTCAACACGCACTACGCCGGCGCTTCCACGGATGTCCGCGTGCGCGTCACTGTGCCCGCATCGGCCATCAGATCGATGGCCGCCGAGCTTGTCAGGTACGACGGGGCGATCAGGGCAAGCGGATTACTCTATGATGACGGCGCCCACGGCGACAACCTAGCGAACGACGGTGTATTCGCAAACTCCCTCACTGTGGCCGTTCAGAGAGACGGTCTCATTCTTAACGTGACAATGACGGACACGCACGGCGTCTCATCGCGCTGGAATGGGATGCACACCGATATTCCAACCGCCGCGCTCGATGTTTCAGACGTGCGGATCGTATCGGACAACCTGAATGGCGACGG
>PEWR01000084.1:0-147 GCA_002779395.1 Ignavibacteriales bacterium CG07_land_8_20_14_0_80_59_12 | reverse complement strand
GTGCGGTACTCGCTCACCATCCGCAACTCGAGCGCATTCGACCTCGGCGGACTAACAGTCACGGCGGTCCCTGAGTACACAGGCAAGGTGATCTCAGTGGACACGCTCATGGCAGGAACGGTTCATCGATTCTCGTACGACCCCGGC
>PEWR01000133.1 GCA_002779395.1 Ignavibacteriales bacterium CG07_land_8_20_14_0_80_59_12 | reverse complement strand
ATGGTATAGTGTCAAAAACAGCTGTCCAAAAGCTATCCCCAATATGCAAAAAAAAACTTATTTGTCAAGTTCCCGCAGTATCTGAGACAAAAAAGAGAAACCACCAGGTCTCGGGGAACGTACTTCCCAAACACTGTAAAGGGGAGCTGGATCTCACGTCTGGTGAAAATCACCGAATCGCTGTCAACTAACCGAAAAAGGTATACTTGGAATGAAAACGGTAAGGTAGACGATGAAGCGCTTGATGGTCATACGGCCAATCGTCGCTACGTGGGAGGAAGACCATGTGGAAAGACTCAGTCAAAGCTGGAAATACCATCGACAGTCGGACCCTGAATCCGACCTGGGTTCCTCGGAGCGCTTGTTTTTCTCCTCCAACTTTCCAAGATTGGTGCATCCAGCATCCACCTGCGGAGTTGCAGCGTGAAGCACCTAGCCTCGACGGCTGTGGAACGCCCGGTGACAACGTTGATGTTCTATGTCGGCGTTGTCCTGCTTGGGGTCATTGCGTTCCAGGGCCTGCCTGTCGACTTCCTTCCTCCCATCACAATCCCCAAGCTGACCGTACAGACGATCTACCTCAACGTCTCGCCTGAGGAAATCGACCGCTCCGTCACAGAACCGGTCGAAGCTACCCTGGGGACCGTCGCGGGAGTCAGGAAGCTCGCTTCTGTCTCGCGCGAGGGCCTCTCCGTTGTTACGGCGGAGTTCTACTGGGGAACGAACATGGACTTCGCCCTCCTCGAGGTCCGCGAGAAACTCGACCAACGCCGCTCTGCCCTGCCGCGCGAGGCAGGAAGGCCCACAATACTCCGGATCGATCCTTCCACCGAACCGATCATGACGGTCGCTGTGTCGTCAGGCACTGGCTCTGCTTCCACGGCTTCTGTCCTCTCCTCATCAATAGATGAGACACACCGGCTCGTCGAGCTGAAGGAGGCAGCCGGTGCTCTCATTAAGCGCCGCATCGAACAGGTCGAAGGGGTGGCTCAAGCTTCGGTGCTCGGCGGATTCAATCGCGAAATTCGCGTTGAGATCGACGCTGACCGGCTGCAGGCTATGAGACTCACTCTGGACCAGGTGTCCAGGGCTCTCCTCAATGCCAACCTCAATCTCCCCGGCGGAACCATCAAGCGCGGGCTCTTCCGTTACTCGCTCCGCACGCTCGGGGAGTTCTCCAACGTCGACCAGGTGAAAGATGTGGCAGTCGCCCGGACGGAAGCAGGGCGCGAAATAAAGATCAAGAACATCGGCACGGTCACGGACGGCTTCGGGGAACGCACCGGCGTCACTCGATACAATGGGCGCGAGATCATCGCGATCCAGGTGCGCAAGGAGGCGGGCGCAAACACCGTCAGCACTTCAAGGAAGATCCATGACGTCCTCAGCACACTCGAGCGGGAGTACCCGGCCCTGAAGCTTGATGTCGTGTCTGACCAAGCCGAGTTCATCGGCAAGTCAATCGCCGACGTGAAGCAAGCCATTGTCCTCGGCGCGATCCTTGCCTTTCTCGTTCTTTTCCTCTTCCTGAGGGAGCTGAAGTACCTTGCGGTCATCGGCATCACAATGCCGATCTCGATCATCACAACCTTTGCCGCAATGTATTTCCTCAACATCACCCTCAACGTCATATCGCTTGCCGGGCTCGCACTCGGGATCGGCATGTTAGGTGACAATGCGATTGTCGTGGTAGAGAACATGACACGGCTTCGCGAACAGGGGATGCGTCTCAGGGAAGCCGCCGTAGCCGGCGCACGTGAGATAAGTCTTGCCGTGACGGCCTCGACATTGACGAACGTCGCCATCTTCCTACCGATCGTCTTTGTGGGGGGAATCGCCCAGCAGCTCTTCTTCGATATGGGCGTGACCATGACCATCTCGCTGTTGGTCTCGCTCCTCGTCGCCGTGACGCTCGTCCCGATGCTCGTGTCCCGCAGCGGCCGGCGCTCACTCTCGGACCTGTCCCCTCGACTGAGTACCTCACTCGCTTCCTCCCAGCACGGAGTGAGAAGAACACGCGGCTTGTTCACGCGTTCACCCCGTCTCGCTGCTCGTGGGGCGGCATTGTGTGTGGCCGGCGTACTCGCCCATGTCAGATCCGCCTTCGCGATGATCGAGCCGCATCTCGTACGGATGCTCAACCGCATCAGCGACTACAGCTACCGGCTCCTCGACCGCTACCTCAGCTGGGCGCTTAAGAAGAGGCTTCTCACCATCCTCGGGACGATCCTCATCTTCATGCTCTCCATTGTTGTGGCACTTCTTATCCCCGGAGAGTCCGCACCGGAAATCGACCAGAGCCGGTTCACCGTTCAGTTCTACATGCCGAAGGGGACCGACCTCGAAGGGATTTCCTCCCTTGTGCGCCGGCTCGAAAGCGCACTCCTCGCAACGCCCGGAGTGGCCGACGTCTACTCAGCATCCGGCATCACGCAGGAAGAGGACTACTGGACTGTCTCGAGTGCTTCCCTTGAGAAGGCCGATCTCGAGGTCCGCGTTCGAAGCGATGCCTCGACGGCCGAGGTGACGGATCGCGTTCGCCGCCTTCTCACGGGATGGCAGAAGTCATTCCACGGGGTCGAATTCTCCGTCAGAAGCCACGGGACGACGTTTGAACAGATTCTCCGTCCCGAGCCAAATGACATCAAGATTCGCGTCTTTGGGAAGGACCCGGGCGTGGCGCTTCAGATTGCTGGTGCGCTGGGAAATCGGCTCGGAGCCGTCAAGGGCCTCACCGATCTTAGATCCGCAACGCAGCAGGGAGAGCCCGAATATCGGATCGTAATCGACCGGGAAAACGCTGCGAGGTTCGGACTGACCGTGCGGGATGTGGCACAGCACATCAGCGCCCAAGTCCGCGGCACCGAAGCGACTTACCTCGGCGATTTCGACAGGAAGATCACGATACGGGTCCAGCCAACCGAGGAGCAGCGCTCTTCGATCGAGGAGTTGCTCAACTCGACCGTCCGGACATACGCTGGCAGTGTCCCGCTGAGAGAACTTGTGCAAGTACACACAACCGAAGGGTACGGAGAAATCTGGAGGAACAACCAGCAGCGGGCGGCGATTCTGTTGGCAAACGTGCACGGAAGGTCCGTCTCCGGTGTCGTGGGCGATGTAGAGGAAGCGGCCGCCGGTATGTCGCTTCCGGCAGGATACACTTTCTCCGTCGGGGGCGAGAACGAAGAGATTCGCGACTCGTTCCGAGGGCTCATCATCATCATCATACTCTCCATCTTCCTCGTCTACATGATCCTCGCCGCCGAGTACGAGTCAATCCTCTATCCGCTTGTGATCATCCTGACGAGTCCGCTCGCTTTCATCGGCGCGATTTTCGCAATGGTTCTTGCCGGCCAGCACTACAATGTCATCTCACTCGTCGGCATCGCCATCATGGTTGGCGCCGTGGACAACGAGGCCGTCATCGCGGTGGATATCATCACGGAGCTCCGTCGCGACGGGGTGCCGCTCGCCGATGCGATTAGGAAGGGGATGAGACTCCGCCTTCGTCCGATCCTGATGACCACCGCAACAACCGTCCTCGGAGTGATCCCCCTGGTTCTCGCGATCGGGACAGGGTCGGAGTTGGTGCAAGCGTTGGCAATCCCGCTCGTGGGCGGACTCATCGCCTCCACGCTTTTCAGCATCACCACGA
This sequence comes from Ignavibacteriales bacterium CG07_land_8_20_14_0_80_59_12, assembly GCA_002779395.1. Classification (GTDB taxonomy): domain Bacteria; phylum Bacteroidota; class Ignavibacteria; order 0-14-0-80-59-12; family 0-14-0-80-59-12; genus 0-14-0-80-59-12. Next base: position 5,285 of record PEWR01000133.1, on the reverse strand, counting down.
TTCCTGTGGTCTATACGTATATAGACCGGTGGGCAATAGGACGAACGCGCAGCGTCGCCGACAACGCTCGGTGACTCCCTTGCGGGAGGGATTCCAGAGGTGAGCAATCCATTGATTTTCACACTCCTCCGACGGCCGGTGGCCGTGTCGATGATCTATGCGACGCTGGTTGTCGGCGGCGCCTTCGCACTCTACCTTCTCCCGATTGAGCTCTCTCCCACCGTCGAGTTCCCGCGCCTGAGCGTCTCCACGTTTTGGGGAAACACGTCGCCCGAGACGGTCGAGATGTTCCTGACGGCCCCGGTGGAGGAGATCGCCAATACCGTCCGCGGCGTGAGGAAGGTCCGCTCCTCTTCGGAAGAGGGAGGCTCATCCGTTGAAATCGAGTTCGAGCAGAAGACGGACATGAACTTTGCTCGACTCGAGCTCAGCGAGAAGCTTTCCGCCTTCGCCGAGACCCTGCCTGCGGGGGCCTCGGCTCCTGTTATCCAGCACTATGTCCCGAAAGACTTCCGAGACCTCCAAGGCTTTCTCTCCTATTCAATCTCGGGAAACCGTCCGGCTTCCGAGTTAAGAGCCCTCGCCGAGGAAAATGTTGCTCCGTCACTGCTTGCTATCAAAGGGGTAGCTGACGTGGAAGTGTACGGGGGCGAACGGAGGGAGATCTCCATCGAGATGGATCCAACAAGGATGGCAGCGCTTGGACTGACTCCGGACCAGGTCGCCCTGCGTCTCCGTGAGTCCCGATACGGCGCCCCGGTCGGGGTCCTCCAGACGCACGAAGGAAGGGTCGTTGTTTCGATTGGAAACGCCGAGGTATCTCTGCGGGACATCGCGAGTGTGATAGTCGTCGGCGGGGAAGACAGTGTGCGTGTCAGGATCGCTGACATTGCCCGCACGGAGGACGGGTTCTCCCAGCCGGGGAGCTTCTATAGGGTCAACGGCAAGCCGTCAGTGACGCTTGTCATCAAGAAAGAGCCGCACGTGAACACTCTGCGCCTTGCGGATGCTGTGTTTCGGGAGATCGACCGGTTCCCGCGACGCCTTCCATCCGACGTCGCTCTCGCAAAGGAATCAGACAAGAGTGAGCAGCTGAGGGAGGAACTGGACAGGTTGTATCAGCAGATCCTCTTCTCTCTCCTTTGCATATTTCTCGTGCTCGTCCTTTTCTTGAGGAACTTCAGAGCGCCGCTGTTGATCCTCTCTTCGATTCTCTTTTCCCTCGCCGGGACGTTTCTCGTTTTCTGGATCTTCAAGATCGAGCTCAATCTGCTGACGCTAGCCGGTCTTGTGCTTGGCTTCGGACGGCTCGTGGATGACTCGATTGTCGTTCTCGAGAACGCGCAACGCCACCTCAACTCGTCGGAGGGGGGCAGGGCTGCCAGCATCGCGGCAGCAATCCGTGAAATCGCAGTGCCGGTGGTCGCTTCAACGCTCACGACGGTCGGCGCGCTTCTCCCCCTCTACTTCCTCCCGCAGGACCTGAAGCCGTATTTTCTTGAATTCGCATTCGCAGTCGGCATCTCGCTCCTCATGTCGCTCCTCGTTTCGTTTACGCTCATCCCGATTGCAGCGCACCGGCTCTACCTCCAATCGGACCGTTTTGCGTTTGTCCAGCGGTTCGGTGATGCCGGGATGCGCGCATATCGCACCCTTCTCGGTGCAGTCCTCAGGAGAAAGAAGCTCGCCATCGCACTCGCGATCTGGTTGTTTGGGCTACCGGTCTGGCTCCTTCCGGAGCGGACTGAATCCGACAACTGGTTTTCGTCCTTCTACAACGCAACGCTTGGCAGCGGGGCCTACCGGGACTTGCGGCCGTACATCGACTATGGATTGGGCGGCTCATCGCACCTCTTCTTCACGAAGGTCACAAAAGGGGAGGTGTGGGAGTGGGGGAAGGAGACATACCTCATCATCTCCGTTCGGTTTCCCCAAGGAACGGAGATTGAGCGGTACAACCGGATCGCCTTAGCGGCGGAGAAGGAAGTGCTGGGCTTCACTCAGGGTATCAGGAAGGTTACGACACGCGTGATGAGCGACTACGCTGTTGTTCGTGTCGACATCGCCGACTCGGCAGTGAACACGGCGCTGCCGTTTGTTCTGAAGAACAAGCTTGTTCTCTTCGCTGCACAGACCGGCGGCGCCGAGGTGTCGGTGAGCGGTTTCGGACCGGGATTCTTCAGCGGAGGAGGGACCAGCTCGGGGTTCTACATTAAGGTGCTCGGCTACAACTATAACAAGGTGAAGGAGCTCGCCCAAGAGTTCCGTGAGGCGATCGAGCAGAACCCACGGATTGACGAGGTCGACATAGACAAGTCGTTCGGGCTCTATGACAAGACCTATGAGCTCGTCGTCGCTGTCAGGAGAGATGCCATCGCTGGGAGCGGACTCTCGGTGGTCGAGGTCCTGAGGGCGATTCGCATGTATACGGCAGGGGACCTTGATGAGAACGAGATCGAACTCCGGGGAGAGAGAATCCGCTGCAGCCTGAAGTTCGCCGGCTATAAGGAGTTCTCCACGGACAAGCTGGAACAGGCAGTCATCGCCAATTCGCGCGGCGAGCGCGTGAGGCTGGGTGACCTCGTGACAATCGAAGAGCGGAGAGTCCAGTCGCAGATCCTTCGTGAGAACCAGCAATACGAGCGGTTGATCTCATTCGATTACAAGGGGCCGTACGGATACGGCGACAAGTTCATTGACGCGACCATCAAGTCCATCCCCCTCCCGAGCGGCTATTCATTCGACAGGTCATTCTCGTTCTTCCACTTCTCGGAGGAGAGCCAGCAGGCGATGCTGTGGATTGCGTTCTTCGCCCTCATCATTGTTTTCATGATCACGGCATCGCTCTATGAATCGTTCGTGAAACCATTCGTCATCATCCTTTCGGTCCCCTTCTCCCTCATTGGTCTGTTCCTCGCGTTCTATCTCACGGACACACCGTTCGGCAGAGGAGGTTATGCATCGGTCATTCTCCTCGTCGGCATTGTCGTCACGAACTCAATCCTACTCGTCGATTACATCGCCCGCGTGCACAAATCGCAGACGGATAAGACGGAATATATCATTCAGGCTGCGTCTGTCCGCCTTCGTCCGATTCTGATGACCGCACTGACAACCATCGCCGGAGTCGTTCCCCTACTCCTGATGGGCGACAGGACAAGCCTTTGGTACTCCCTCGCACTTGGAACGATTGGCGGGCTTGTTTCCTCCACACTGCTCACGCTCTTTCTTGTCCCTGCTGTGTTTGAGCTGATGAGCAGGTCCCGACCGGAAGCCTAGACACCGCCGGCGCGAAGAACTCCTTTCTAAGCATGGCCCGTTACTTCTGCTTCTTTTCTTCCGGCGGCGGCTCAACGCCGTGATGTTTGATTAGCTTCGCCTCGACGAGGAAGACAACGTCCTCAGCAATGTTCGTGGCGTGGTCGGCGAGACGCTCGAGATGGCGCGACAGCACAATCAAATTCGTCGCCGCTTCAATGACACGCGGATCCTCCCTCATCGCCTTGATAAGCATCGTCACGTTCTCTCTATCGAGTCGGTCCACAACATCGTCCCGGTCGCGCACTTCATTTCCGAGCTCAGCATCGGCGTTGATGAACGAGTCGAACGCGTCGCGCACCATCTTCCGGGCCGCGTCGGCCATCGCGCTGAGATTCGTCCTCGCCATAAGGTCCCGCACGAGCTTCTCGCCGCCGTCCTTGAGTTTCGCAAGCGACTCCGCGCGCTCGGCGATGTTCTCGGCGATGTCCCCCACGCGCTCAAGCTGACTGTTCATCTTCAGCGCCGCCATGAGGAGCCGCAGGTCGCTCGCCACCGGCTGGGCGGTCGCAAAGATCTGCTCGATTTCCTCGTCGATGAGGTTGTCGTACTCGTTCACCCTTTTCTCCCGTTCCCGCACGAGGGCGACGAGCGTTAGGTCCATCTGGAACAACGCTCTCATCGCGACCTCGATCTGGTCGTCGACAAGGCTCCCCATGCGGATGAGGTCGGTCTTCAGCCGGTCAAGCTGTCGTTCAAAATGCCGCTGCATGCAATTTCTCCTTCACTATCCAAACCTGCCGGTGATGTAATCCTCGGTCTGCCTCTTCGACGGGTGCGTGAACATCTCCTTCGTCGAGCCGTACTCAATGAGCTCGCCGATGTAGAAGAACGCCGTCCGGTCGCTCACGCGCGCCGCCTGCTGCATGTTGTGCGTCACGATCACAATCGTGTACCGCTTCTTGAGATCGAAGATCAGCTCCTCGATCTTCGCGGTCGAGAGCGGGTCGAGCGCGCTGGCGGGTTCGTCCATCAGGATGACATCGGGCTCGACGGCAAGCGTGCGCGCGATGCAAAGCCGCTGCTGCTGGCCGCCGGAGAGCGACGTGCCCGATTGATGGAGCTTGTCCTTCACCTCGTCCCAGAGCGCCGCCTGGACGAGCGTTCTCTGGACGATCTCCAACAGCTCCTTCCTGGGGTAGCGTCCGTTAAGCCGGAGTCCGGCGACAACGTTCTCCAGGATCGACATCGATGGAAACGGGTTCGGCTTCTGGAACACCATACCGATCCGCCGCCGCACCTGGACCGGGTTGATCCCTGAACCGTAGATGTCCACGCCGTCGACGAGGATCTTACCTTCGACACGGGCGTCCTTTGTGAGCTCGTGCATCCGGTTAATCGTCCGGAGGAATGTCGTCTTCCCGCAGCCGGATGGACCGATGAGTGCGGTAACCTGGCGCTTCGGGATTCTCAGCGAGACGTTCTTGATGACACGGTGCTTCCCGAAGTAGGCGAAGAGACTTTCCACCACGATCCCCTCCTCCTGTACGCCGCGGGGTGCGAGCTCGCTCCCCGCCTGCCGGACGGGCAGGCCCGCCTTGCGCACACCCACGGTTTCCATGGTCTCGATTTCCTTCACGAGCTGACCTCCTGGGGCTGCCGTGTGACAAAACGCACGAGGATGTTGATGCCGAAGACGAGGAGCATCAGGAAGAGCGCGCCTGCCCACGCCTGCCTGTGCCAGTCATCGTAGGGCGAAATCGCGTATGTGAAGATCTGAACCGGGAGCGTGGCGATCGGCTGGACCAGCGACGTGGTCCAGAAGGCATTGTTGAATGCCGTGAACAAAAGGGGCGCCGTCTCTCCGGCGATGCGAGCCATTGCAAGGAGCACTCCGGTGATGAGGCCCGACTTCGCCGACCGGAGCACCACGCTCATGACGGTCCGCCAGTACGGGATGCCGAGGGCAAGCGACGCTTCCCGCACCATCTGGGGGACAAGCTGGAGCATCTCGTCGGTTGTGCGGA
>PEWR01000042.1:1197-28734 GCA_002779395.1 Ignavibacteriales bacterium CG07_land_8_20_14_0_80_59_12 | reverse complement strand
GGTCGCGGCCGAGGAGATGCCCACCGTGGTGGGCGGCGATTCGGCTCTGGCTGCTTACCTCGTTTACCCGGACCTTGCGAAGCGCATGAGCGTCGAGGGGGTGGTCTTCGTCCTTGCGTACATCGACACGGCCGGGAGCGTCGTCAAGACATCGGTCCTGCGCGGTATTGGAGGAGGCTGCGACGAGGCCGCGTGCGACGCGGTTTCTGCCCTTCGTTTTGTCCCGGGACGGGAACACGGCAGCCGTGTGGCTGTGAAAGAGATGATACCCGTCCGCTTCTCACTGAGCGGCAGGAAATCATGACGGCGTTTCGATGATACTCGTCCTCATTATCACGCTCATTTTGAGCGCATTTTTTTCCGCCACGGAGATCGTCTTCATCACTGCAAACCGCCTCCGCATCCAGGTTGGCGCCCGGCGCGGTCTCGTCGGAGGCAAAACCGCCGAGGAGTTCGTCCTTCGGCCGGAAAGGTTCCTCGCGGCCACGCTTGTTGGAAACAACCTCGCTAACGTTTTGTTCTCCTCGGTCGCGGCGCTCTTCCTCAAGGAGCTCACAGGGATGGGCGACGCCGCGATTATGATCGTCGTTACGGCCGTTCTCCTCACTTTTGGTGAGATCATCCCGAAGTCACTCGGGCGCTCCGCCGCAGACGGCGTCATCCGTTATTTCGCTGCAGTGCTCCGATGGTTCTCGTTCATTCTCTACCCGGTCATTGCGGCGCTGCAGCGGATGTCCGAGGGGATCGTGAGGCTCCTCGGCGGCAGCGCGGGTGAAGTGAGCCATTTCTTTCACAGGACGGAGATCGACGTCCTCATCCGTCAGGAGGTGGAACGAGGCTCCCTCGACGACAGGCAGGGCGAGATCATCTCGAAAATTGTGACGTTATCCGACCGCCCGATCCGCGAAGTGATGGTCCCCCGGACGGAGATCGTCGGAGTGGACGTTCGATCGCGGATCAGGGAGGTATACAGAACGTTCGTCACCTCCGGGTATTCGCAGTTGCCGGTCTACAACGGTTCGATCGACAAGATCGTGGGCATCGTCGGTGTGCGTGACCTGTTTGCGCGCCCGCGGAGTCTGAAGAGCGTTGTGCGCGATGTCCTCTTCGTGCCTGCCACAAAGCGGGCGGGTGAGCTTCTACGCGAGTTCAGGGAGAAGGGTTCAACGTTTGCTGTGGTTGTCGATGAGTTTGGAGGGACGGCAGGGATTGTAACGAGTGAGGATCTTGTCGAAGAGGTGGTGGGGGAGATCCACGACGAATATGACGTCGAAGAGAGTGTGTGCCGTGAAGTGGAACCGTCGGTCTACCTGCTCAGCGGTCGCGTCGAGCTCGACCGTGTGCGGGAGGAGTTGGGGATTGCCCTCCCGGAAGGGGACTATGAGACGGTCGGAGGGTTCATTGTCGCATCAGTTGGAAGGATCCCGCGCGCCGGCGAGGAGCTTCAGCTTGAGGGATACAAGGTCGTCGTCCTCAAGGGATCGCGGACCAAGGTGGATCTGGTGAAGCTCTTCCGGCTGGAAACTGCGGTGGCGGCGAAAGGGGCTCGTTGATTTTGCCGGGACGAACTCGTATGATGGAATGTGTGGGATTTTCGGTCCAACATACTGACGGCTGCGCGCGGTGCGGGTATCTGCATACAGGACACGGAGTTGTAGAGACACCGGCGTTCATGCCGATCGGGACCCAGGGGAGCGTCAAGGCGGTTGAGCAGCGAGAGCTCGAGGGCATTGACGCTCGAATCATCCTTGCGAACACCTACCACCTCTACCTGCGCCCTGGACTTGAAGTCCTCGAAAAAGCGGGTGGACTCCACAGGTTCATGGGATGGCGCAATGCCATCCTTGCCGACAGCGGAGGATACCAGGTGTTCAGCCTCTCCGATCTCCGGTCGATCACGGAGGACGGGGTGACATTCCACTCGCACATTGACGGAAGCAAGCACCAATTCACGCCGGAGTCAGTGGTGAACGCCGGACGAATCATGGGCCCGGATATCATGATGGTGCTCGACGAATGCCTCGACTATCCGGCTGACAGAGAACGTGCGCTCTTCTCCGTCGACATGACATCACGCTGGGCAGAGCGAAGCCGTGAGGAGTTCGCGAAAACCGCCGCTCGGTATGGACACGAGCAGTATCTCTTCGGCATTGTCCAGGGGAGCGTGTACGGGGATCTTCGGGAGAGAAGCGCGGAGCGTCTGGTTGAACTCGACTTCGACGGCTACGCGATCGGGGGTCTCTCGGTGGGGGAACCTTTGGAGGAGATGTACCGGATGACGGACGTTGTCAACGCGATCTTGCCGGAGGGAAAGCCAAGGTACCTTATGGGGGTCGGGACCCCGGAGAACCTCCTTGAATCGGTCGAGCGAGGGGTTGATCTCTTCGACTGCGTTCTTCCGACGAGGAACGGCCGCAACGGACAGGCATTTTCCAGAAATGGTCGGCTCACCCTTCGGAATGCCGTCTACAAGACCGACTTCACTCCGATCGATCCTGAATGCTCATGCTACGCGTGCAGGAACTTCACACGGGCGTACATCAGGCATCTCATCCAGGCCAAAGAGGTACTCGCGCTCCAGCTTGTATCGCTCCACAACCTTACGTTCTATCTCTGGCTCATGGAGGAGACACGAAAGGCGATTCGCGAGGGAACGTTTGCCGCCTGGAAGTCGGAGACGTTCGCTCGACTTGGCCGGCGGGGGAATCGGGACGTCAATGACAGCGCCACAGCACCTACATCAACCACAGGAAGGAGAACTACGTGTACAGTCCAATGAGCTTTGTCATCGCGATGACGCCCCAGCAGGGGCAGGGTGGGAATGCCGGCGGCGGCCTGGTGAGCACACTCATCATGTTCGGCCTCATCTTTCTCATCTTTTGGCTTCTCATCATCCGCCCGCAGCAGAAGAAGCAGAAGGACCGCCAGAAACTGCTTGATTCGGTGAGGAAGGGGGACAAGGTTGTCACGGTCGGGGGGATTCACGGGACCGTTGTCGGTGTCGAGGATAAGACGCTCCTCATTCAGATCGCAGACAACGTGAAGGTGAAGTGCGAGCGGAGCGCGGTGAGCCAGGTGCTCCGCGAGTCGAGTGAGCCAATCAACTGAAAGGATGACATATGCGGCGCTCCACCGATGTGAAATCGCATGTACCGGCGCCGCCGCATGACGGTGGAAAGCGCAGGCGCATTGTGTTTCACTCTATCGAAGAAGCTATCGAGGGGGTCCGGGCCGGGAGGCCGGTGATCGTGGTCGACGACGAGTCCCGTGAGAACGAAGGGGACTTCATCGTCGCCGCGGCGAAGATCACCCCGGAGATCGTGAACTTCATGCTCGCGAAGGGACGGGGGGTCTTCTGTGCGGCAATGTCCGCTCAACGTGCCGACGAGCTGGGCCTCAACCTCATGGTTGAGAGCAACACCTCACTCCACGAGACGGCCTTCACTGTCTCGGTCGATTATGTTCACGGGACCACGACCGGTGTCTCCGCCGCTGACCGCGCTGCGACAGTCCGGGCGCTGGTCGATGCCGGCACGAAGCCGGAGGACCTGGCACGCCCGGGCCACGTGTTCCCACTCCGGGCGGCGGAAGGAGGCGTCCTCCGAAGAGCGGGTCACACGGAGGCGGCAGTCGATCTGTGTAGTCTTGCCGGACTCCCGTCTGTCGGCGTCCTCTGTGAGATCATGAATGCCGACGGGACGATGGCCCGTGGTCCGGAGCTGAAGCGATTTGCAAGGAAGTTCGGATTGAAGATCGTCACCGTCCGGGATCTCATCGAGTATCGGATGACGCGCGAGAAACTTGTCGAGCGCGTGGCGACCGCGAGTCTTCCGACACGGCACGGCGAGTTCATACTCCACCTCTACCGGAGCCGGACCGACAGCAAGGACCATGTGGCGCTTGTGAAGGGAGAGATCCTCCCCGGCGAGGCGATCCTCGTCCGCGTCCATTCGGAATGCCTCACCGGGGATGTCTTCGGGTCGCTCCGCTGCGACTGCAATGACCAGCTTCTCGCCGCTATGGAGCGGATCGAGGAAGAGGGGAAGGGAGTCGTTGTCTACATGCGGCAGGAGGGAAGAGGCATCGGGCTCGCGAACAAGATTCGCGCTTACCATCTGCAGGAGCAGGGGAAGGACACGGTCGAGGCGAACGAGGCGCTCGGATTCCGTCCCGACCTTCGGGACTACGGCATCGGGGCCCAGATCCTTCGTGACCTCGGTGTGGGGAAGATGCGCCTCATGACCAACAATCCGAAGAAGATCGTGGGGCTGAGCGGCTACGGGCTTGAGGTCGTCGAGCGGGTCCCGCTGGAGATTCATCCGAACCCGGTGAACGAGAAGTACCTGAAGACGAAGCGCGACAAGCTGGGGCATCTGATTCTCCTCGATGCAAAGTAGAGGACGCCGGACAGGTGACTTGCATCTCTGGGTAGAAATCAGTAACATTTTACACGTAATCAGGATATGAATAGCCACCGTTCGCTGAAGTCGGGCGAGTGATGGCTATCTTGTTTTTTTTGGAACAGCACATGTCCATACCGCTCTCGCTCGCGCTCTCTGCGGCACTCGTCGTTGCCGGCTGCACGCTCCCTACAAAAGCCCATGATGAGATGCCGTCGCGGGAGAGTCCGCTCGGCGAACTCCGGGGCATGAGCTTCGTGAGCTGGGACCGCGACGGCTATGGATCTGCCGATGCGCTTCACTCACTCGAGCGGATCAAGGGAATCGGGGCGACATGGATTGCCGTCACGCCGACATGGTACGTCAGCGGCCTGACTGCATCGTCAATATCGCCTGATTATGTCAGGTCGCCGAGCGACGAAGCGGTGCTGAGTGCCATCCGGTCGGCGCAGAGGCTGGGGCTAAGGGTGTTTCTGAAACCGCACGTCGATGTTGCCGACGGACGGTGGAGGGGACTCATCGCGCCCGAAGATATCGAGGGGTGGTTCCGCTCGTACCGATTGTTCCTTGAACACTACGCGGCGATCGCCAGGGACGCAAGAGTCGAGCTGTTAACCGTGGGTGTTGAATTGAAAAGCCTCTCCGGGCTCCCGTTCAGGCAGCAGTGGGTTTCACTTATCGATGATGTAAGACGAACGTTCGGCGGGAAGCTGACCTATGCGGCGAACTTCGACGAGTATCGTGCGGTCTCATTCTGGAGGGAACTTGATCTCGTCGGCATCGACGGCTTCTTCCCCTTGAGCAGCGCTGCCGGAGGCAAAGAGACAGAGATCGTGTTCGGCTGGCAGTCGTGGCTTGCGGATATATCTGGATGGCTCCTGGTGGATTCCGGCGTGGCGGGGAAGCCGGTCATGTTCTCCGAAATCGGTTATGCGAGCCAGCCCGGATGTGCCGTGGAGCCGTGGAGGAAAGAACCCGCCGGACGGGTCGATGAGGAGGAGCAGGCACATGCCTACGCGGCTGCGCTGAAGGTCCTCAAACGGCAGCAATGGCTCGCCGGCATGTTCTGGTGGAACTGGCCCGCCGAGGGTGCCGCGGAGATATACCGGAATGACTACACACCCGAGGGGAAGAAGGCAGAAGCGGTTCTTCTCACGGCGTGGAGGGCACGGCCTGTGCTGTTCGCTGCTGGAGCCGGGAGAATAGAAATGTCTGACAAGAATCAGGGAGACTGATGTATGGCGGCACGGAATGACAATGGCGTCGTCTATTTGACAAGGGAGCGTTTTCGCGAGCTCGAACGCGAGCTTCACGAACTCAAGACAAAGGGGCGGACTGAAATGGCGCATAAGATTGCCGATGCGCGGAGCTACGGCGATCTATCGGAGAACGCAGAATACGATGCCGCAAAGGAGGCGCAGGGACATCTCGAGCTCCGTATCTCCAAGCTCGAGCAGACACTGTCACGCGCCCGGATCATACAGGAGAGCGACCTTCCGAACGACAAGATCTACATCCTCTCCAACGTCGTGCTCAAGAACCTCAAGAGTGGGGAGGAGGTGACGTACAAGATGGTATCCGCCGAGGAGGCAGACTTCGAGCTCGGGAAGCTCGCAATCACCTCACCCATCGGCAAGGCCCTCATGGGGAAGAAGGAAGGGGAAGAGGTGAAGGTCAATGTCCCTGCCGGGGTGTTCGAATACAAAATTGTGAAGGTCTCCCATTGAAGAACCTCGAGCTGAAAGTCCGTGTTCCGTCGCTTGACGCCGTGGTCGTTCCCGGGGATAGCGTCGGCCGAAGGGAGGAGCTGACCCAGGTCGATACGTATTTTGAAGTGCCGCGCGGACGGCTCAAGCTTCGGGAGATCTTCAGCCGGGGGTCAGGTGCCCCGCACACCGCGCAGCTTATCTCGTACGAACGGAACGAGGGGGGAGGCGAGCGCTGGAGTTCCTACACCATTTTTCCGGTGAGCGATCCGAAGACGCTGAGGTCAATGCTCTCCGACACCCTCGGCGTGGCGGGCGAGGTCCGGAAGCACCGCCTCGTTCTGCTCATAGACAACGTGCGCATCCATCTCGATTCTGTCGAAGGGCTTGGTTCCTTCGTCGAAGTGGAGGCTGTGGACGCCGGCGATGCGGCCGATGCGTGGCGGCGGTACGAGAGAGTAGTGAGTCTCCTCGGTCTCGGCCGGTTTCCCGAGGTGAAATGCTCCTACCTCGACCTGATCGCGCGCACACACTGACAATTCTCTTGTCTCATCTGTTGGATTCCCTCTGCTTGCTCTCTGCGGGAAGCCGAAGTACGAAGGCGCCGCATGCGAACCGTGAGGGTGTGTTAAACCAAAGACTCTCCCCCGGTGTCAATTTCCTATTAGCCTGCCCGACGCGAATCTCCTCGTCAAGCTTTCGGGCGACTGATTGGGTTTCCGAGGGGGAGAGCATCGCCCGGGCTCCGGCAACTGGCAGAGAAAGGAAACTCGAGAGGCTACGTGAGAATCCTTCATTCGTGCGGCTCGCGTTCGTGGGGCGGACTGGAGATGCAAGCACTCACGGTGGCGTTGGAATTGTCCCGCCGAGGACACGACGTCACCTTTCTTTGCCCGCGTGATTCCACGCCTGCTCGGATGGCAACAAGGGACGGCGTGGCCGTTCGGACCGTGCCGGACGGGAAATGGCATTACGCAAGAGCTCTGAAGGAGACAACGACCCTCCTTGGGTCCGAGAACTGGGATGTGGTCCACACGCACCTCTCTCATGACCTGTGGACCCTTGTGCCTGCGATGGGACTCTCGAGGAGTGGTGCGAGACTCTTTCTTACGAAGCACATGGCAAGCGGCGTGAGGAAGAGGGACCCGCTTCACGTGATCCTCTATCGCCGTGTTGACCGTGTCTTTGCAGTATCGCGCTACATCATGGAGAGCGTGCTTGCCACATGTCCCGTTTCCCGCGAAGACGTGCGGCTGCTGCCGAACGGAGTGTCGCTCGATCGGTTCAGTCCGTCGAGGCACAGCCGCCAGGCTGTGCGAAAGGAGCTTGGCATCTGCCAGGATGAGCATGTCGTGGGGATGATCGGTAGGATGACTCCGGGGAAGGGACACGCAGAGTTCCTCGAGGCCGCCCGGCTTCTCGCATCCTCCGGCCGCCGGATCATCTTTCTCGTTGTTGGCGCGGCGAGCCGCGGCGAGGAAGCGTACGAGCGGAAGATCCGTGCCCTCGCCCGGTCGCTCGGGCTAGAGGGTGGACTCATCTTCACAGGGTTCAGGGAAGACACTCCGGCGCTCCTTTCGGCAATGGACGTTCTTGCGTTCCCGTCGCATGAGGAGTCGTTCGGCATCACACTCCTCGAGGCCATGGCGATGCATGTTCCCGTCGTGGCGGCCAGATCGGCTGGTGTTCTTGATGTCGTCGTTGATGGCGAAACGGGCCTTTTCTTTACCCCGGGAGACTCAAAAGGCCTTGCCGACGCGATCGCGTGTCTTGTCTCCGACGGCGAGCTCTGCCACAGGCTGGCGAACCAAGCGAGGCGAAGGGTAGAGGATACCTTCAGCATTGACTCTGTCGTGACGGCGCTGCTGGACGAGTACGAGGCAGCCATCCGGCCGGCTGTTGCGCCCGTCACGACCGTCTGATCCCGCCTTCACCGGCCTTGGGCCTTCGGCGGTTTCCTTGACTTCTTGATGGAGTGGTGATATATTTATGGTCATATTGGGCATGAGTTGCGGGAATAGCTCAGTTGGTAGAGCGCAACCTTGCCAAGGTTGATGTCGCGGGTTCGAGTCCCGTTTCCCGCTCGGAGAATTGGAGTGTGAGCGCGGCATGGTTGTTCCAGCCGCCGAAGGGCACAGGTCCTTGAGGTGATGCCTCGCCGTCCGTACGTTTTGAGTTTGGTGGCGGGGTTGTTTTTTAGTGGCGCCGTACCCAAGTGGTAAGGGAGAGGTCTGCAAAACCTTTACGCGGCGGTTCGAATCCGCCCGGCGCCTCCACCACATGTTCGATGGCATCACCTCATGCCGCCGGTTGGGTGGAGTTCCCTGGGGGACCTGATGTTCGTTCCGTTTTTTCTCATCGCTCTTGGTGTGGTCTTCCTTCTGAAGAACCTGGGAGTAATCTCAGGGGATGTCTGGGAGGTCCTGTGGCCTCTCATCCTCATCGCTCTCGGCCTCTCGATGATAGCGGGGAGAGAGTGGCGGCACCGGTCGCGGTGAGAAGATGAGGCGCACGCGATTGCGCTCCCTGTACCGGCTCTGCCGGGGTGGCGGAATTGGTAGACGCGAAGGACTTAAAATCCTTTTCCCCGTGAACGGGGAGTGCCGGTTCAAGTCCGGCCCTCGGCACAAGCGAGAGACGTTTCGCAGATGTTGCACGGATTTGAGTGTCATCTCCGAAAGGGCTTGCGAGGCAGTGGAAAATTACGTTTTTTCTGCGCAAATTACCGGATGACTATTCCTGACGGGTCGTTAGCTCAGTTGGTTCAGAGCGCTACCTTGACACGGTAGAGGTCACTGGTTCGAATCCAGTACGACCCACGCAATTTCGAAATGGACCCTATTGTGAGCAATGGCAAACATCCGAGTCACCTTCCCTGACGGCACAGGCAAAGAGCTTCCCTCCGGGGTCACTCCTTTCGAGATCGCTCGCTCAATTTCTCCCCGTTTGGCTGACGAAGCACTCGCCGCCCTCGTTGACGGGAGAATCGTCGACCTTTCGGCACCGGTATCGAATGATGCCTCGGTGCGGATCCTCACGTTCAATGATCCTGAAGGGAAGCAAGTCTACTGGCACAGCACGTCGCACCTCATGGCGCACGCCGTTGAGCGACTTTTCCCCGGGGCGAAGTTCGGGGTTGGGCCGTCCATTGAGGAGGGGTTTTACTACGATATCGATCTCGACCGCCAGCTCGTCGCCGACGATCTCGCGGCGATCGAGGCAAAGATGCTGGAGTTGAGCCGCCAGGATGCGCCGTTCACGCGTGAGGAGCTCTCGAAGGCCGAGGTCATCCGCTATTTCAGGGAGAAGAACGACCCCTACAAGGTGGAGATCCTCGAAGGGATCGACGATACATCGGAGAAGGTGAGCATCTACCGTGAAGGTGATTTCGTCGACCTGTGCCGCGGGCCTCACGTCCTCTCTGCCGGCAGGCTGAAGAACGTGAAGCTCCTGAGCGTCTCCGCATCCTACTGGAAAGGGGACAGCAGGAACAAGACACTTCAGCGCATCTACGGGATTTCCTTCCCGAAGAAGAGCGATCTTGACGGATACCTCCGCCGGCTCGAGGAAGCCAAGAGGCGTGACCACCGGAGACTCGGCCGCGAGCTCGAGCTCTTTGTGTTCCACGATGTAGCGCCCGGTGCACCCTTCTGGCTTCCGAACGGGATGATCATCTTCCGAGAGCTCGAGAAGTTGCTCAGGGAGGAGCTCGACAGCCGGGGATACCAGGAGATCTCAACCCCGATCCTTGTGAAGAAGGATTTGTGGGAGCAGTCCGGTCATTGGGCACACTACCAGGAGAACATGTTCCTCCTTGATGTGGAGGGAGAGAGCTTCGGCCTCAAGCCGATGAACTGTCCGGAGAGCACGTACGTCTACCGTCAGCGGGTGAGGAGCTACCGTGATCTCCCGCTGCGTTACTCGGAGATCGGGCGGCTTCACCGAAATGAGATCTCAGGGGCGCTTGGCGGCATGTTCCGCGTGCGCCAGATCACCATGGACGATGCGCATCTCTATTGCCGTCCGGACCAGATCCTTTCCGAAATCGATGGTCTCCTTGACCTCATCAAGAAGTTCTACGGCATGTTCGGCTTCTCGCCGGAATTCAATCTCTCCACAAGGCCTGAGAAGGCGATGGGAGACCCCGACTTGTGGCAGAAGGCGGAGAAGTCGCTTGCCGAGGCATTGGCAAAGAGCGGCGTCGCCTACGAGTTGAGACCCGGCGATGGGGCCTTCTACGGCCCGAAGATCGATGTCCAGATCAAAGATGTGCTCGGCCGCTCCTGGCAGCTTGCAACAGTTCAGCTTGATTTCCAGATGCCGGAGCGGTTCCAGCTCGAGTACGTTGATGAGGCCGGCGCACGTGTGTGTCCCGTGATGATCCACCGGGCGATCTTCGGATCGTTCGAGCGGTTCCTCGGGATCCTCACCGAGCACTTCGCGGGAGCGTTCCCGACGTGGCTCTCACCGGTTCAAGCGGTCGTGCTCCCGATCACAGAAGTGCACAGGACCTACGCCGAGGAGGTCTACCGCGATCTTCACGCCCACGGCGTGCGGGTTCAGCTCGACGACCGAAGCGAGAAGATCGGCTACAAGATCCGGGAGTGGGAGACGAAGAAAGTCCCGTACATGCTTGTCGTCGGAGAGAAGGAGAAGGCCGCGGGAACGGTCTCGCTCCGACAGCACGGCAAAGGGAACAAGGGTGCGCTGTCACTCGAGGACGTTCGCACAAGGCTTATTGAAGAGATTCGAACCCGAGCACTCACAACATAGGAGTACGGCCTATCCCTGAGGATAAGATACGAATCAACGAGGCGATCCGGGCGCCGAAGGTGCGCGTGATCACCGATGATGGTCAGCAGCTTGGCGTCATGAGCGTGACAGATGCACTCAGCCAGGCTCAAGGGTACGGCGTAGACCTCGTCGAGATCGTCCCGAAAGCGAACCCTCCGGTCTGCAAGATCATCGACTTCGGGAAGTACCGGTACGAGCTCACGAAGCGGGAGAAACTCCAGCGGAAGCACCAGCAGACGACGCAAGTGAAGGAAATCCGCTTCCACGTCAGCACCGATGAACATGATTTCTTGTTCAAGGCACGCCATGCCCGGCAGTTTCTCGAGGACGGCCAGAAGGTGAAGGCGGGTGTCCTCTTCAAGGGGAGGGAGATTACCTATCAGGACCAGGGAGGAGCGCTTCTTCGGCGCCTCATTGAGTTTCTTGATGAGGTGGCGAAGGTTGAGCAGGAGGCACGGATGGAAGGACGCATGATGAGCGTTCTCTTCGCCCCTGACCGCTCGAAGAAGAAGACTCAGAAGCAGGTATCCTTGAACGCTTCCCCGGCAAAGGCGCAGGAAACATCAACTCAGAAAGGATAAATCAACATGCCCAAGATGAAGAGCAATCGCGGTGCGGCGAAGACGTTCCGCCAAACGGCTTCGGGCGGTTACAAGCGAAAGAAAGCCTACCGCAGCCACATCCTCACCTCGAAGTCGAGGAAGCGGAAGCGACAGCTTCGCAAGCCCGGGATGGTGTCGAAGGCTGACTCAAAACGAGTGAAGGAAATGCTTCTTGGGTGAAGCTCTAACGGAGGAATGGAATGCCACGTGCACGTAACAAACCAGCATCGCATCGCCGGCGGAAAAAGGTACTCGAAAAGGCAAAGGGGTACTGGGGTGCCAGGAGCAAAGTCTACACTGTCGCCAAGCACCACGTCGATAAGGGACTCCAGCATGCCTACAATGACCGGCGGCTGAAGAAGCGCAGCTACCGGCAGCTCTGGATCGCGCGGATCAACGCTGCGGCCCGGCTCAACGGGACGTCGTACTCCAGCCTGATCTCGGGTCTCAACGCAAAGCACGTCGACCTAAACAGGAAGACGCTCGCCGAGCTTGCTGTCCGGAACCCGGAGGCGTTCGCCGAGGTCGTCAAATTTGCCACAGCGTAGAACCGCTTCACCCCTTTGTAGCGCCGGAGACAAAGCGCTCCATTTTCCGCACCCCGGTGCAGGAGGCGCCTGAACACACAGAGGGGTTTTTCTTTTTCTTGATGGCGGAACACTCATGACCGTTGATGAAGTGCGTGAAAGAGCCGGTTCCCTCGAGCAGGAGTTCAAAGACGCGCTCGCCCGGGTCGAGAACACTGCGGGCCTCGAAGAGGTGCGCGTCAGGTTCATCGCCCGGAAAGGGGTCGTCCCCGCCCTTTTCGACGAGCTGAGGAGCATTCCTCCGGAGGGGAAGAAGGAAGCGGGAAGGATCCTCAACGGTCTGCGGATGCGGCTTCAATCAGCCTTCGACGAACGAAAGGAAATGCTCGCGGCCGGTCGAGCGAGAGACAGCAACATCGACCTCACACTCCCCGGGAGGACTCTTACACCCGGACACCTCCACCCGATCACTCAGATGCTCCGTGAGGTGCGCCGGATCTTCGTGTCCCTCGGTTTCAGCGTGGCCGATGGACCCGAGGTCGAGGATGACTACCACAATTTCGAGGCTCTCAACTTCCCGCCCGATCATCCCGCGCGGGACATGCAGGATACTTTCTTCATCCGCGACACGGTCCTCCTCCGTACACACACCTCGCCCGTCCAGATTCGAGTCATGGAAACGACGGAGCCTCCGATCCGTGTCATCATGCCGGGCCGCGTCTACCGGAACGAGGCGATCAGCGCGCGAAGTTACTGCCTCTTTCACCAGGTGGAAGGGCTTGCGGTGGATCGCGGCATCACCTTCGCCGAGCTCAAGGGAACGCTGGGGACGTTCGCCCGTCAGCTCTACGGGAACGACCTCCGCTACCGGTTCCGGGCCAGCTTCTTCCCATTCACCGAGCCGTCGGCCGAGATGGATATCTCCTGCTTCCTCTGCGGCGGGAAGGGGTGCCGCATGTGCAAAGGGACTGGCTGGCTCGAGATCCTCGGCTGCGGCATGGTCGATCCGAACGTGTTCACTGCGGTCGGCTACGACCCGGAGGAGTACACCGGGTACGCTTTCGGCATGGGAATCGAGCGCATGGCGATCCTCCTCTACGGCATCGAAGACATCAGGATGTACTTCGAGAACGACCTGAGGCTGCTCGAGCAGTTCTAACTTTACCGGTGCAGTGCAATGAATGTTTCCCTCTCCTGGCTTCGTGACTACGTCGATATTACGCTTCCGCCGGACTCGCTCGCCGAGACGCTTACATTGCTTGGCCTGGAAGCCGAGTCGGTCGAGGACCTCTCGGCAAAATACACTGGATTCGTCGTCGGCGAGGTTCTCCGCCGTGAGAGACACCCGAATGCTGACCGGCTCACCCTCTGTGAGGTGAACATCGGCGTGGAGACATTGAGTCTGGTCTGCGGCGCACCGAATGTCGCTGCCGGACAAAAGGTCGCGGTCGCCCGTGTGGGCGCCGTCGTGCCGAGAAACCAGCATGACCCCGATGGAGCGCCGTTCATACTCCAGCGGACGAAGATCCGCGGCGTCGTGTCGGATGGAATGATCTGCTCGGAGTACGAGCTTGATCTCGGCGGCGACAAAGACGGAATCCTTGTCCTTCCTCACAGCGCAGTCGCCGGGACACCGCTGAGTGAGTTCCTCGGTCGGTCGGATGTCGTCATGAGTCTCGGGATCACCGCGAACCGGCCTGACTGCCTGAGCCACATAGGCGTTGCAAGGGAGATCGCCGCCGGAACCGGCATGCCGCTCAGGAAACCCCTCGTTACCTTGAAAGAGAGCGATGAGCCGGCTTCTGCAGCTGCCGCTGTTGAGATGCTTGATCCGGAAGGGTGTCCCCGCTACTCCGCACGCGTGGTCCGCGGCGTGAGGGTCGGCCCTTCGCCCGCATGGCTCCAGCGGCGGCTCGGGGCTGTGGGGCTCAGGCCGATCAACAATGTCGTTGACGTCACGAACTACGTCCTCATGGAGTTCGGTCATCCCCTTCATGCTTTTGACCTCTCACGCATCGCTGGCCGACGGATCATCGTCCGTCGCGCAAAAGAGGGAGAACATTTCGTTACGCTCGACGGCAAGGGACGGACGCTGAGCGCGGACACGGTGATGATCTGCGACGCCGAGAGACCGGTAGCCGTTGCGGGCATCATGGGAGGAGAGAACTCCGAGATCAGCGACGCAACGACCGACGTTCTTCTCGAGAGCGCCTACTTCAATCCCCGCCTCATCCGGCGAGCGTCAAAGAACCTCCAGCTCAGCACGGATGCATCGCAGAGGTTCGAGCGGGGTGCAGACCCGAACGGCACCATTGCCGCCGCTGACCGCGCCGCCCAGCTCATCCTCGAGACAGCCGGCGGCGAGATTCTGAGGGGCATCATCGATGCCTACCCGGCAAGAATCGCCCCGCTCCGAGTGCCGATCCGTGTCTCAAGGACGAACGACGTTCTCGGCACAGCGCTTGAAGGAACGGAAATCCGTTCTATACTCCAGCGCCTTGAATTCAGTGTGGTCGACGAGAAAGAGGGACGGTTCGACGTGGAGGTTCCCACTTTCAGGCCGGACATCGAGCGTGAGATCGACCTCATTGAAGAGGTCGGCCGGGTTCACGGTCTCACGAACATCCCGGATCAGCTTTCTGCCCGCGTTTCGTTCAGTTCCACGCTACCGGCCGCGGACATCACGGAGCTCCTCCGTGACCAGCTCATAGCCTCCGGCTGGTTCGACGTCTACACGAACAGCATGCAGGATGAATTCATGGCGAGGTTCGGCGGGCACGAGCCGGTCCGGGTGCTGAACCCCCTGAGCCGCGACATGGGAAGCCTCAGAGAAAGCCTCGTCCCAGGGCTTCTGCAGGTAGTGAGGAACAACTTCAACGTGAGCCGGAGGGGGATGAAGGTATTCGAGATTGGGCGCGTGTTCCGCACGGCGGAGCCCGGTGACCCCAACGAGCCGGTTGAGGGGATCCACGAGGAGAAGCGCATCGGGTTCGCAATGGCAGGCATCGTTGAGGAAGGAGCGTGGTATACGCCCGAGCGTTTTGCGGACTTGTTTGATCTAAAGGGTGAGGTGGAGAGCCTTTTTTCACGTCTCTCCCTTGACAAAGTAGAGTTTGTTTGTTATTCTACATACGAAGGATGCGTGCAACCGGCGGTATTCCTTGAGGTGTGTGGGACGAGGCTCGGGTACATCGGGAAGGTGACACGCGGATCCCTTGCCCGGTTTGACATCGAGCGTGATGTATATGCCGGTGAGCTTGACCTCTCACTGCTTGAGCGGTTTGCAGGGGGAAGGAAGCGGTACGCCGAGCTTCCGAAATACCCTGGAGTTCTCCGCGACATCGCTCTCATCGTGGACGCGGAGGCGGGGGCAGGACGCTTCATGGCGGCGATTCGGTCTGCCGGCGTGAAAGAGCTGAGGCGTGTACGGCTTTTCGATGTGTACGAAGGCGAGAGGGTTCCGAAAGGAAAGAAGAGCCTCGCATTTTCGCTTGAGTTCCGGTCCGACGAAAGGACGCTCACCGACGACATGATTGACGTAATGGTTCGGACCATTGTCGAGAAGACACGTGCGGCCGGGGGTGAACTCCGATCCGCAGGGAAGGAGTGACCGGCGTGGCTCCGCCAACATCCGACATCGATGTGATGTCGAACCACACGGCTCGTGCTTTCCAGGAAGGACTGCGCTCGCTCAGCAGCGCCGCTGCAAGGATCCTGAACCGTCTCCGAGAGGCTCAGGAGTCGAACGACGGACTGAGACAGCGCATCCGCGAGCTCGAGAACGAATTGGAGCTGCTTCGCCGGGCCATCGATCGAAAGGAGGCCGACATCACCAAGCTGCGCGGAGCGAGGATGCTCTCGCAGCGCAACGACGGCGGTACGTTTACGAAGGAAGAAGCCGAAGCTCTTAAAGCGAAGGTTCGGGAACTGCTTGCGCGCATCACGACGCACCTCGAGCCGTAGAAGTGTCAATCAGTATCTTCACAGCCGTGGCAGTACTCTTCATCAGTATGCGTGATTGAGAATGGACGGTCGGAGCGTCAGGGTCACGATCTTCGGGTCCGAGTATCCTCTGCGTGGCGAGACGGAGGATATGACCCGGAGCATCGCGCAGTACGTCGATGAAATGATACGGGCGATCCACGCGAAGATTCCTGATCAGCCGCCGCTGACGATCGCAGTTCTTTCAGCGCTGAACATTGCAGAGGACCTTTTCAAGGAGCGGGAGCGAAACGAGCAGCAGGTTGACCTTATCTCTCAGGAGCTTATAAAGATTGCTGGGAGTCTCGAGCAAGGGCTGGCTGAACTGGATTCCAAGCGCCCGGGGGGATGACGCTCCGGCACGCAGGTCCGTCTGTTCTCTGACATAAGATTTCAAGACGAGTGCTACTCCGCACCGTCGGCTGTGGTCAAACGCCATATAAGAACCTTACAAGTGATATGAACTGGGAGTCCGTTTCATGGCCGAGGAGGGCAGGCCGCACTTCGCGAAAGCGGAGTTTCCCGTGGTGGCTTTCAACGAGAGTCCCGTGAAGCGGGGACAGCGGAAGCGTGAATCGGTCAGAGGGACACCCACCGTGTTTGACTGAGGTTCTTCAAGACCTTGCTCACAGCTGAACGTGTGCGGTTTTTTTTTCCGTGCCCTCACACGCCTCCGGCGTGTGTGTGATGAGCCCGCCCCGGCGGGCCAGGAGGAAGTATGGACATATATATTCTCATCCCGATAGTTGTGATTCTCTCCGGCGTTGCCCTGTACGCCGGGTGGTACCTCAACGCCCGCTCCGGTGAGAACCGGATCGCTGGGGCGGGAACGAGGGCGAAGAAGATCATCGAAGACGCTGAGCGCGATGCGAATGCGGCCAGGCGAGAGAAACTCCTTGAGGTGAAGGACGAGTGGTACCGCAAGAAACAGGAGTTCGACGCCGAGGTTCAGAGCAAGCGGAGCAAACTCCAGGCGTACGAAAAACAGCTCGTCGCCCGGGAGGAGAACATCGACCGCAAACTCGATCTCCTCAACAAGAAGGAAAAGGAGGTCAACCAGTTGCGCCGAAGCGTTGACGAAAAGTCGAAGGCAGTCACCGAGAAGCATGACGAGCTCACGCGGCTCCTCGAGGAGGAAAACGAGCGTCTCGAACGGGTGTCGGGCCTCTCGCGCGAAGAGGCGAAGAAAATACTCATCGAGAACATGGTGAACGAGGCGAAGCGGGAGGCGGCCCAGATGGTGAAGGAGGTCCGCGACGAAGCGCAGGAGAACGCGCGGCGCGAAGCACAGCGGGTCATTGTCCAGGCGATCCAGCGGACCGCCGCCGACCACTCCGTCGAGACCACGGTGAGCGTCCTGAACATCCAAAGCGACGAGATGAAGGGGCGTATCATCGGACGCGAGGGGAGGAACATCCGCGCGTTCGAGGCGGCGACCGGCGTCGACGTCATCGTCGACGACACACCCGAAGCGGTCATTCTCTCCGGATTCGATGCCTTCCGGCGCGAGGTGGCGCGTGTCGCCCTCGAGCGGCTGATCGCCGACGGCCGTATTCACCCGGCGCGCATCGAGGAAGTCGTCGAGAAGGTCAGGGCGGAGCTTGAGGAGGAGACCGTGAGGGTGGGTGAGCACACGCTCCTCGACCTCGGCATCTACGGGATGCACCAGGAGCTCGTGAAGCACATCGGCAAGATGAAGTACCGTTCGAGCTACGGCCAGAACCTCCTGCAGCACAGCGTCGAGGTTGCCTACCTTACCGGCATCATGGCGGCTGAGCTCGGGCTTGACGCCAACCTCGCGAAGCGGGCAGGGCTTCTGCACGATATCGGGAAGACCGTCGACCGCGACATGGAAGGTCCGCACGCTCTCCTCGGCTATGAACTCGCAAGGAAATACAACGAGCACCCTCTCGTCGCGAACGCCGTCGGCTCGCACCACGAGGACATCCCGATGGAGTCGCCGATTGCGGCTCTTGTCCAGGCCGCGGATGCCATCAGCGGCGCCCGTCCCGGCGCGCGGCGCGAATCGGTCGAGGGGTATGTGAAGCGGCTTGAGAAGCTCGAGTCCTTGGCGAAGTCGTTCGAAGGTGTTGCGAAGACCTACGCGATACAGGCCGGGCGGGAGGTGCGTGTCATCGTCGAACCCGACCGCGTCGACGACACGTTCGCCGACCACCTCGCACATGACATCGCTGAGCGCATTCAACAGGAGATGGAGTATCCCGGGCAGATCAAGGTGACCGTGATCAGGGAAGTCCGGGCAGTCGCCATAG
The DNA here is from genome assembly GCA_002779395.1 of Ignavibacteriales bacterium CG07_land_8_20_14_0_80_59_12. Classification (GTDB taxonomy): domain Bacteria; phylum Bacteroidota; class Ignavibacteria; order 0-14-0-80-59-12; family 0-14-0-80-59-12; genus 0-14-0-80-59-12. The sequence goes on along the minus strand of PEWR01000042.1, from coordinate 10,451 downwards.
CGAAGTGACCGCCGGTACCGCGTAGAGGCTCTGCGGTCGGGGAGAGCGATGAGACGAAGGCGCGATTCAATCTTCAAGGTCGGCGTCACCGGACCGATCGGAGGCGGGAAGAGCACCGTGTGCGAGGAGTTCCTCCGTGCTGGGATACCGGTCATTGCAGCGGACGATCTTGCGAAAGAAGTCCTGCAGTTGGGGGAGATCCCCCGCGCGGTGGCGAAGGCCGTCGGGGGCGGGGTCCTTCGAGCCGACGGGACGGTCGACACAGCCGCGCTTGCCCGCACCGTTTTCTCCAATCCTTCGAAGCTTGCCGCGCTCAAGAAGATCATCCACCCGGTGGTTTTCAAGATCATCGATGCGCAGTTCTGCGAACTCGCATCCCGGGGCGAGCCGGCCGCCGCGATTGAGGCGGCGCTCATCTATGAATCGCGCTTCGACCGTCAGCTCAATTTCGTCATCGCGGTCGATGCCCCGCGGGAAGAGAGGATCAGAAGGGCAGCGGCAAGGCTGGGAGTACCTCAATCGGAGATAGAGATGCGCGAGGCGGGACAGATGCCGGCGGATGAAAAGGCGGCGCGTGCGGACCTGTTGATCAACAACAGGGGTTCGCTGTCGGAGCTCCGCACGCAGGCCGCGTTCGCAGCTCGGCTCGTGAGGAAAATGGCAGAATCGAAAGGGACATAGTACGACGAGCTCGCTTGCCGAAAGAGAGGGGAAATACTTCTTCCCCACATACAAACGGAACCCGCTCATGATCGAGCGCGGGGAGGGTGCCTACCTTGTCACGACGGAGGGTGAGCGATACCTCGATTGCTTCACCGGACTTGGGGTGAACGCCCTTGGATACGGGAACCCCGCTGTCCTCGATGCGATTGCGAAGCAATCGCGGAAGTACATACATCTTTCCAACCTTTTTCTCCAGGAGCCCCAGGTGGAGCTCGCCGGGAAGCTCATCGATGCAACGGGGTACTCAAGAGTGTTCCTCTCAACTTCCGGCACCGAGGCGGTTGAGGGCGCACTCAAACTCGTGAGGAAATGGTCGAAGCGGTTCGGGAAGAGGATGATCTTTGGCATGACGAACGGCTTCAGCGGCCGGACGATGGGAGCACTTGCCCTCACGGAGCGCCAGAAGTACCGCGAGGGGTACGAGCCTCTCGTCCCCGACATTTCCCACGTTCAATACAACGACGTCGCAGATCTTCGCAGGAAGGTCAACCAGCAAACGGCGGCGGTCTTCCTTGAATTCATCCAGGGAGAAGGCGGGATTCACGTCGCCTCGGACTCGTTTGTTGGCGAGATCTTCAGGCTCAGCGAGGAATATGGCTTCCTCGTTGTAGCGGATGAGATTCAGTCCGGTCTCGGCCGCACGGGGAAGTTCTTCGCATTTGACTTCAACGGTGTTCGTCCCGATATTGTGACCGTTGCGAAGCCGATCGGAGGAGGCTTACCGCTCGGTGCGATTCTCGGGGGCCCGCGCGTCGAAGATGTCTTCACGACAGGTGTGCACGGGACGACATTCGGCGGGAATCCGGTTGCCTGTGCTGCCGGGAAGGCGGTTCTCGACCAGCTCCTCGACGGAGGAGTGATGGAGAACGTTCGGTCGGTCGGGACGTTTCTCAGGTCGGCATTTAACGGACTCGCCCGGCGCTATCCCGCCGTCGTGCGGGAGGTAAGGGGCCGCGGCCTCATGCTCGGCATAGATTTGCTGATGAACGGGAACGGCGTGGTGGAAGAGATGATGAAGCGCCGCATCCTTGTGAACTGCACGAGTGAGACGGTCCTGCGGTTCCTTCCGCCCTTCATCCTGACGAAAGAGGAAGCGGCCAGCGTCGCGGCGGCGCTCGACGAGGTGTTCGCCTCAATTCATACCTGACACTCCGGACGGGGAGTCCGGGCCGGGGGCGGGTGACCTAATCCACCAAAACAGAGGAGACATTACCATGAGACCGATGACACGTCTTTTTGTCGCGATGGTTGTGTGCGTGCTCGCCGTGGGGATGGTCTCGGCGCAGGATGCGATCAAGCCGCAGACCGGAATGGGATCGAAGGCGCTTCTGTTCACGTTCCAGGGGTTCAATGTGGATCAGTTCAATTACGGTGTCGGACTGAAGTTCTACCTGGCGCCGAGCACAGCGCTCCGTGCCTCCGTCGGTGTCGGATACTCAACCACGACACAGAAGTCGGCGTCAGCGGGCTACACCGATTCGAAGTCGGATTCACTCTCCCTTCCCATCAGTGCCGGCATTGAGTTCCACGTCATGACGACAAAGGCGGTCACCCTTTACCTCGGGGCAGACGCAGGCGTCGTGACTGGATCGGGCACCTACGACCCGTCGTATCCTGTCGGCGGGACAGGTCACAAGTCAACCTCGTCGTTTACCATGCTCCAGGCCAGCGGAATCCTTGGGGCAGAGTATTTCGTCAGCCAGTCGGTCAGCTTCGCGGCGGAGTACCATCTCGGCTTCGCCACTCGCACAGGAACGTACGAATACACGTCTGGAGGCCAGACGTTGAAATCGGACATGCCGACGTACACCCAGATCGGCACGAGTGCGGGGATGCTGATTCTGGCGATCTACTTCTGATTCTTTGGGACAGATGTTGCGCGAACGGCGTCCGCCGGATTGTGGCGGACGCCGTTCGCTGTTTTGGAGCGGGACAATGCGGGGGCGTTGCGTGTTGCACATTTGAGCCTTCTTGATTCCCAGGGCATCGCACCACAAACTAAACCGCTTGAAACCGTGACCGCCGCCTTGACCGGGCGATAGTTTGTCTGCTTTTTCAGATTTTGTGTCAAACCCTCTCGAACCGCGCCTGGAAGAACCGAAGATACTTCGGCTCGTAGACGAGCTTGAGACCCCGCACGGAGCCACGGTTCTCAAAGACTGATTGGACCGACTCGACCATGACATCGCAGTGCGCCTGTGTGTAGACGCGCCTGGGGAACGTGAGCCTGACGAGCTCCAGCTTCGGATGGTAGTGATCACCGGTCTTCGGATCACGTCCCGCGGAGACGATTCCGCGCTCCATTGCGCGGACGCCGGAGTCGATGTAAATCTCGGCGGCGAGCGTCTGGGCGGTGAACTCGATCTGCGGGATGTTCGGGAAGAAACGCTTCGCATCCAGGAAAACTGCGTGCCCGCCGACCGGGACGACGATCGGGATGCCGGCCGTGATCATCTTCTCTCCGACGTACTCCACCTGTCCGATGCGTGCCCGCATATGGTCTTCCTGGACCGCTTCTTCCAGTCCCCGAGCCATCGCTTCCATATCGCGTCCCGCGAGTCCGCCGTAAGTGTGGAGTCCCTCATACACGACGACAAGGTTTCTGAACTCCTCGAAGAGATCTCTGTCAAACGTTGCGAGGAATCCGCCGATATTGACGAGGAGGTCTTTCTTCGCGCTGACGGTGGTGGCGTCGCTGTACGCGCACATCTCCCTCAGAATCTCGGGGAGGGTCTTGCTCGCGTAGCCGGGCTCGCGCCGTTGGATGAAGAAAGCGTTCTCCAGCGCACGAGTTGCATCGAGGACGATCTTGATGCCGTGCTTCTTTGTGATCTCGCGGAGCTGCCGGACGTTTTCCATTGAAATCGGCTGGCCGCCCGCCATGTTGACGGTCGCCGCGACTGAGATATAGGGAATCTTTGACGCACCGACTTTCTTGATGAGATCCTCCAGCTTCCCGAGATCGACATTCCCTTTGAAGGGATTGAGGCTCGTCGGATCGTGGGCTTCGTCGATGATCACGTCAACGAACGTCCCGCCTGCAAGTTCCTGGTGGAGGCGCGTTGTCGTGAAGTACATGTTCCCGGGGATGAAGTCCCCCGGCTTGATGAGGATTTTCGAGAGGATGTGTTCCGCGCCGCGTCCCTGGTGCGTTGGTACAAGATAGGGGTAGCCGTAATACTTTTTGACGGCTGACTCGAGGTGATAGAAGTTCTTGCTCCCTGCGTATGCTTCGTCGCCAAGCATGAGTCCGGCCCACTGGTAATCGCTCATCGCGTTCGTGCCGGAATCGGTGAGGAGGTCGATGTAGACATCCTCGGACCTGAGGAGAAACGTATTGTAGCCCGCCTCTTTGATCGCCTGCTCGCGATACTCACGCGTGGTGACCTTGAGAGGTTCGACCATCTTGATCTTGTAAGGTTCAGCCCAAGAGCGGTGTCTGGATTCAGCCATTAAGAAGTACCTCCGGATGTGTAGAGATTGTCAGCATCATAATCTACCAAGTCGGGGGAAGAGATTCAAATAACGAGATGGAGAACGTTCTTGCATCTGTTGATTATGGTCGGTACCTTGGGTCGGTCCGCTCCCTCAGGATGACCCTGGGAAAGGCGGCACCCGCCGAGAGACTCGCAATGATCTGTGAGTTCCACATGCCCGAAAACCTTTTCAGTGAGATCCGCCCCGCCTGTCGGACAGTCGCCGAGCGAGCCGTGTTCGTCCACCTCAACCGCCGACGAATCGTCTCGTACGCTGAAGAAATCGCCTCGGCGAGCGGGCTCTTCCCCGAGCTTGATCCGCGCTCCCATTACCTGGGCCACGGTGAGGAGACAGCGGCTTTCATCTTGACGCTCGACGCGATAAATTTCGGCTCCGGCTATTTTCCCCATCTGCGCAAGCGCCCCGGGATGTCGGGCTACCGCACCGTCGCGACCTGCCTGACTGAGTACTTTGCTGCAAATGGCCCGCCCACGGCGAACGAGCTTGCAGCGCTCACACCCGCCGACTGCGCGAGAATCTTCGAACAGGATCTTTCGAATCAGGTCGCGGCGGAGCTGATGCAGCTCTTCGCGAGGGCACTGAACGATCTTGGAAAGTACCTGGCCGAGAAGTTCCACGGCAGCGTCATGTCGCTCATCAAGGCAGCGGGTGCATCCGTCGAGCAGCTCGTCGGCCTTCTCATCCATATGCCGTTCTTCAACGACGTTCAGATGTCCAACGGGATGAAGGTTCCCTTCTACAAGCGTGCACAGCTTACCGCCGCCGATCTCACCATCGCCGGATGGAATGAAAGCTGGGGACGGTTCAACGACCTCGAGAGACTGACAATCTACGCCGACAATCTTGTCCCGCACGTCCTAAGAGTCGACGGCGTCCTCCAGTACGAGGAGAGTCTCGCGTCCCGCATCGATGCGGGAGAGCTAATCCCTCGCGATTCCATCGAGGAGATCGAAATCCGGGCTTGCGCGGTCCACGCCGTGGAATTGCTCGCGGAGACTCTTCGGCGGATGGAACTCGGGACAAACGACATGAAGCTCGACTACCTCCTCTGGAACCGGGGACAAGGTGCGCGGTACAAGAGCGTTCGCAGGCATAGAACCAGGACAGTAAGCTACTGAAAGGGCACGGCTCCTGCATTCCGGAGTCATGGGAGAGAGTACATCGGATCGGGAAGCTTGAACGTCCGCTGAGCATACCCTCCAAGGAGGTCACTGTACTGGTCGCTGATGGTCGCAAGAATGGTGAACCCCTTTTCCTGAATCTCCTTCCGGGCGCCGCTCTTGAACTCAATACAGGTCCTCCAGTAGCTTGGGAATAGATGAGGTTCTTGCTTTCGGTTGAGTCGTGCGGAATCGGACAGGAATCCAACAAACTACCGTGAAGAAGCGTTTCTTGATTATCCCCCCGCCATTGAGTAATTTCGGTGTGTCGACACCCTTCCCCGGAAGTGACAGGGGCTCACCAATGCTTTTCGTCGAGGCCGAATGATCGCACCGAACGTTCTGAAGAAGATTCGTGAGATTGTCGCGTCAGATCACTACCACGATTCACTGGAACATCGCATTGCGTACTCGTATGACGGCACACCGCTGATTTCGCAGCTCCCCGACGCCGTGGTGCTTCCCCGCTCGGTTGAAGACGTCTCGGCACTGCTGAAATTCGCGAATGAAGAGAGATTCGGTGTCGTCCCGCGCGGCTCCGGTTCCGGGCTCAGCGGCGGCTCCATCCCAGGCGAGAATACAATCGTTCTCGTCTTTACCGGATGGAATCGCATTCTCGAGATTGATCGCGCCAACATGACCATGTGGGTGGAGCCGGGAGTCATAACTTCACAGGTCCACAAAGCGGCTGAAGAATCGGGATTGTTCTATCCGCCTGACCCGGGCAGCATGAATATATGCACGCTCGGCGGAAACGTCGCCGAGAACGCCGGTGGGCTCCGTGGACTCAAGTACGGTGTCACAAAGAATTACGTGATGGGGATGGAAGTTGTGCTTCCCACCGGCGACGTCCCTTTCTCCGGCGGTAAGAGCATGAAGGACGTTGCGGGGTACAGTCTCAAGGACTGGTTGATCGGCTCGGAGGGAACCCTCGGAGTTTTCACAAGAATCCTCCTGAAACTCGTGCCTCCCCCGCAGGAGGCACGAACGCTGGCGGCGTACTACAATTCCGTCGGGGATGCCGCGGAGACCGTTTCGGCGATCATTGCCGCGCACGTGGTTCCTGCGACGCTCGAATTCCTCGACAATACGACCATCCGCTGTGTGGAGGAATACGCGAATCTCGGGTTGCCGGTCACGGCGGGTGCGATGCTGCTCATCGAGGTCGACGGGCGGAAGGAGGAGGTTGCGGAGGATTCCATCCAGGTTAGGGAGATCGCAGAATCCCACAAGGCGAAGCAGGTCCTCGTGTCGAAAACCGTCCTCGAAGCTGACAGGCTCAAGGCGGCTCGCCGGTCGGCGTTTGCAGCGCTTGCCCGCCTGCGTCCCACGACCATCCTTGAAGACGTGACCGTCCCCCGAAGCGAGGTGGCAGTCATGGTCGAGTCGATTCGGCGGAGTGCTGCGAAACATGGCCTGACCATCGGCACATTCGGGCATGCGGGAGACGGAAATCTCCACCCGACCTGCCTGATCGATGAAAGGGATACGGACGAAGTATCGCGCGCCGAGAACGCCTTTGAGGAGATCTTCAGAGAGGCAATCCGTCTTGGAGGCACGATAACGGGGGAGCATGGGGTAGGACTGGCCAAGAAGAAGTTCTTGCCGCTCCAGGTGGGGAATGCGGGGATTGAGATGATGAGGAAGATCAAGGAATCGCTTGACCCGAACGATGTCCTGAACCCGGGGAAGATAATCTCGACGAAACCCCGGTGCGAAGGGATTCTTCCGAGAACACGTGATCAGATACAGAGATTTGAAGGAGCATATATTTGACGGGGCTGGTTCAGTGTTTCCGAACTCTCCGTCGCATCTGCTCTAAAGTTATCATACAATCTGTTGACAGGTAATGCATTAGATGGATTCTTCTAAACCTATTTTGACGGAGCCGGAATGAAAATTCTGAAAGTCATCGCCGCCTTCGCGTTCATCGGCTGTGCCCTGCCGATGCAGGCGCAAGAGGCATTCACCTCGTACTACACGGACAATGATTTTCTTCTTGCGCCTCCGGGGGCGCTCCGGTTTGGTCTGAACGGGTACGACAACCCGGCGTTGCTCTCCAGTCTCCGGGAGCCGGATCTGCTCGTCGGTTGGTCGACGGCCTATCGCGTGAGGCACGATTGGGTTGAATTCCGCGATCATTTCCTTCCCTCGGATTACCGGCCGGACAACCTGCCATGGGTGCCGGGTGGAAGGGGTGACTTCATGCACTGGGGGGTCTTTGCCGGCGTCCCGCATGCCGGATTTGGCCTTGTTCGCGAATCCGACGGGGCCTATGCGGTAACGGACTACCGGTTCTCACTCGGGTTTGGGAACCGCAGTTTCAGTATGGGGGCCGGGTACGGCTGGTCAAGCGGAGACGTGGAGCAGCTTCGGCGTACGGATCTCGTGTATGCCGGCGTCGTCGTGCGTCCGAATGAATACCTTTCGATCGGTGCCATCGGTAAGGCATCAACATCGACAGACCTGAGGGAAGGCGCAATCGATGCGGCCGTGCGTCCGTTTGGGAACCAGCGTCTCGCGCTCTTCGGAGATATCTCCGGCTGGAACAATCGCCCCAGCAAGACCGGGCACTGGAGCGCCGGTGCGGTGCTCGAGCCGATGGATGGATTGCGGGTCACGGGACGGTATTTCGATACGAAGGCGTTCACCCTCGGGGTCGAGATCAGCTTCGGCCGTCTTGGCTTCTCGGTTCACCCGCACTATGGTGAGAACGGCCATTACGTATACAATTCGTTCATGGTCCGGGTCGGGGCGTATGACCGGAACGTATTCGACCGGGCGAAGCCGAAGGAATACGTCGAGGTAAACCTCCTCGGGCCTATCGGCTATCAGAGGTTCGAGTTTTTTGACAACACGAAGACGCTTGCGAGCATACTGGCTGGTATCGAGGCGGCGAAAAACGATTCGAAAGTCGCCGGGATTGCCGTCAACACGTCCGGGATGGCAGCTGACCGGGAGATGCTGTGGGAGATCCGTGAGAAACTGAAGGAGTTTAGGTCCGCAGGCAAGAAGGTCGTGGTCTTCATCGACCGCGCCGGGATTGACGTGTACCACTTCGCATCGGTCGCCGATAGGATCGCAATGGATCCACAGGGTATGCTGACGCTTGAGGGGTACGTGATGGGGAGGACGTTTCTCAAGGGAACGCTCGAAAAGGTCGGTGTGGGATTCGATGAGTGGCGGTTTTTCAAGTACAAGTCGGCGGTGGAAAACCTATCACGTGATAGGATGTCGGATGCGGACCGGGAGCAGCGGCAGGCTCTCCTGAACGAATGGTACCGCGTGGCGAAGTCCGACATAAGTGAAGGCCGCCGGCTCTCTCCCGAGGTCTTCGATTCTTTCGTCAACGACAGCGCGATCTTCCTTCCGCAGGATGCATTGGTGAAGGGACTTGTCGATACGCTCGCAAGGTGGGATGCCATCGGGAAAGTCATCGCCGGCGTCGAGGGAAGGGAGCGGTCGATGACAAGCCCCGGCGCTCTCGCTGCCTTTCTCAGACCATACGATGACCGTTGGGGTGAGCCGGCTCGCATCGCTGTGATCTATGCGCTTGGCGAATGCGCCATGGATGCTGGCATCAATGCGCGCTCGCTCGTGAAAGTCGTCGAGTCAGTCACGAAGGATTCGCGCGTCAAGGCGGTCGTCTTCCGCATTGATTCACCCGGCGGTGATGGGATGGCATCAGATATCATTGCCGAAGCGATGAAAAAGTGCAGTGAGAAAAAGCCCGTGATCGTGTCACAGGGGTCCGTTGCCGGTTCCGGGGGCTACTGGCTCTCGATGTACGCCGACACAATCGTCGCGGCGCCCGGGACGATCACCGGGTCGATCGGTGTCATTGGGGGATGGGTGTACGACAAGGGGCTGAAG
>PEWR01000042.1:0-1051 GCA_002779395.1 Ignavibacteriales bacterium CG07_land_8_20_14_0_80_59_12 | reverse complement strand
GACCATGTATGGCGAGTTTGTCCAAAAGGTCGCGGCAGGGAGGAAGCTGTCTCCCGAACGCGTTGACTCCATCGGTCAGGGAAGGATCTGGTCCGGCACAGAGGGGGTGAAGGTCGGCCTCGTGGATCTCCTGGGCGGACTCGACGACGCCGTGAAGATAGCGAAGAAGAGAGCCGGCCTGAGGCAGGATGAAGAAGTGGAAATCATCGAGCTCCCAAAGAAGGGGCTGTTCAACCCGGCGGTGTTCCTCCCTAAACTTTTCGGAGTCCCGTACCGGCAGCCGAATGAGATCCTTGATCACCTGAAGTTCAGGTTCGAACACAACGGTGAGCCGATGCCGGTGATGCCATTGGACTGGATCGAGACGACGCGGCACTAAGTGAGGATGAGCCAGAAACAATCAGCGTTCTCCGGCATCGACGTCCCGGACTACGGTTTCATACAGAACTGCATCCACTGCGGCCTCTGTCTCCCCGCATGTCCCACGTATGAGCTCACGGGCGATGAGCTTTCGTCGCCGCGGGGACGGATTCGCTTGATGAAGTCAGTGGCGGAAGGGAAGCTCGCGATCACCGACGAGTTCGTGCGCGAGATGAACTTCTGCCTCGACTGTCAGGCATGCCAGACCGCCTGTCCTGCTGGAGTCCACTACGGCGCGCTGGTGGAGGCCGCGCGTGTCCAGGTCGAGACTTCCCGCTACGGCGGACCGATCCGGCGCCTGGTCCGGAAGCTTCTCCTTGTTTCACTCTTCAAATCAGGCTGGAGGCTCCGGTTCGTCGCACGTGTCCTACGCACCTACAGCGCGCTCGGATTGAAGAAGTTCGTTGAGCATTCGGCTCTCGTAAAGGGAATCTTCCCTATGCTCTCGAAGATCCAGTCGCTTTCACCGACCATCAGCAAGGATTTCTTCAGCACGAAGGCACCGGGGGTGCTGAAACCATCGTCAAAGCCACGTTATCGCGTGGCGATGCTGAGCGGCTGTGTGATGGATGTTGCGTTTGCGGACGTCGACCGGGACACGGTGCGTGTGCTCACCGAGAACGGTTGCGAA
>PEWR01000080.1 GCA_002779395.1 Ignavibacteriales bacterium CG07_land_8_20_14_0_80_59_12 | reverse complement strand
AGTACTACATTCAGGGAATTATGGCGGGCAGTGTGAAGGGCTGATCCTGCGATGCAATAGTGTTTGGGAGGAAACGTCTGTCCCTGCTGGTGCGGCGCCCATGACGTGCCCCGCTCGTGATACGGCCATGTCACGTTCTTCGGGTGCACCGGCCACGTTTGACCGCTGTAGTGCTGGGGAGAAAACGTCTGTCCCTCCCCACCAGGGATAACCGACTTCGGTTCTTTTACCACGGCAGGTCCATCAAGAACATCAGCTACAAAGTCTCAAAGAGCCCATTACTGTCACGCATGTGATGCTACATCCGTGTAGCACAAACTGTAACACATCTGATGGTATACGTCATCCAGCCCCTAACTGTCCGGAAGGCTCTGACACGGTACACGACATACACATTCTCACGATCGCCAGACTCTCGCAGTGTCGAAAGTTCCGGCTCCGCTGCTAGGTCCAAATCAGAATCCCGATCCGCCTCCAGCGGATCGGGATTTCCTGTTCAAATGGGCAAGGCCGGCTTCACAGAAAGACAGAACAGAATTGCGTGGGAAGCGGGGGCCCTGACTTATCCCCCCTCCTTCTTGATCTCCGCCTCGAGCTTCTCCCGCGCGTCCTGCAATTTCTTGATGAAATCATCACTCTCTCCCAGCCGCTTCGCTTTCCCAAGCAGCTCATTCAACTCCTTCAATGCTTCGTCCTTCCACATCAACGCCGTTTTCCCGTCCTTCTTCCCCAGCGCCTCATTCACGTGATCGAACTTCCCGAGAATCTTCTTCAACTCCTTCTTCACCTGAGAGTTCTGACTCAGATCGATCCCTTCCTGAACCTCCGTCCCTCCAAGATCAACGAGGAGTTCTAGGAACAGAGGTGGCTGAGCAACCGGGACTCCCTTCACCGTAAACGTCCAGATATGGCTTTTCCCTTCGTCGGATCCGACGGTCACGTTTGCCACCGGATCGAATGCCTGTACCATCCAGGCATATAGCTTCCCTTCTTCAAGGGGTCGGGCGGAGAGCGGGTAAAGATAGCTTGTCCCTGTCAGCACGTCCGCCTCATGGTAGGGTAAGTTCGCTGCAAGAGCCTGAGAAGGGAGCTGCGATTGGATGACTTCAGATATTCGAATGTGGTACCGGATCGATCCCTGCCGGACCGACATGGTTGGCGTCCATTGGAAGAGAGGAAAGACTCCGACTGAGTCGCCGTCCGATGGGCTGATCAACTGAGGCCCCGGCGCTGACAGTATCGAAACTGGAGTCGAACACGCCAACCCGGCGATGAGAGAGCGCCGGGAATCAGGGTCGATCAATGCGACGCAGAACTGATAATCGTCGTCCGGGATGCGTCCAGTTTGTAGCGCGAGGGCGCGGACGGACGGATCAATCTGGAGATTGCCAAAATCTATGACGTCCCTTGCCCGATAGATCTGGATCCCCGGTGGGACGTCAAGAGGCTTCGACGGGCTCGATGCCACCGGACCGCGCACGCGTCCGAGCAGCTTGACCTCAACTAGAGTCCGGACGGTCTGCTGCGTCGGATTAGTCACCTGGAGCTGGACAAAGGTGGGGTTGATTTCCCAGTCGTTGAAGTATGGACTGAGCGAGGGCGAGATCAACCACTCGACGGTCAGCGGTTGTGCCGCCGCCCCCGAAGGGAGGATCAACGCGGCAAGCAGTAAGAACGAGAGCCATCCTCCGAAGATAAATGAACGCCTCCTCATGGCACACCTCCGTGGTTTCTGGAAGGGGTTCCTGACTAACAAAGCTCTGTGCTGGATCCTCGTTATCTTCGCAGCCGCACGGATGGTCACGGCAAAACGCATGCTACTGCACTGCCAGCCAAAGAAGGATTCAGACTCGGAGGAAGGAGGATGTCTGAACGTAGAGCGTAGGAACAACACAGAGTATACGAAACCTCGAAGTCATTGTCAAGTCACGGAGGCGAGATTGGCTTCCTGGATCTTCTTCAACCGGGACTCTCGACGAGCGAGCTCTTCAGGAAGCTCGTCACCGCGACACTCAACACCGTACTTCCGATCCTCCCGTCGGTCGGTGCGTTCGGCCTCCTTGAGCAGTCGATCAATCTCCCTCTCCAGGCGCTCTGACTCCTGTTTCATCCGGAGGTAGCTCATCGCCTTATGCTTGGACGCTTTGGCCTTGATCTTCGTTCCGTCGAGCGATACATGGCCGAACTTCACGAGTCCGGCGTTCCCGGTGGCGAAGGCGCGCGCATGCACCCGCCCTGTGCTGCACGCCGTGAAGAGCTTCCGCAGGTTGTGGACTGCGGTGACGAGGAACCACTCAGCTTGTACCTTCGGAAGGCCACGGAGACTGAAGCGGCGGAACCCCATCGCTTGTTTGATCTGACCGAAGACCGGCTCGACGATGCTCTTGCGCTTGGCGTAGAGTTGCCGTCCCTTCTTCGTCAAGACCTTCCGACTCATTCGCTTGATCTGTGAGAGGTCCTTCGGCGGACGACCGCGAGGAGCCTCGGGCGGTACCGCGTTGTGACGATCCTTCTTGACGGCAATGTAGGCATCGATGCCGAGACCCTCCAGGTACTCGATATTTTCTTGGCTCTATCTACCCCGCATCGGCGCTGAGGACTTCTGGAGTCTGGGGGAGGGTTGAAACGACGTGCTGGGAGGGTGAGGATATATATGTCAGCGGGGTAGCCGGCTGCAGCGGTCCAGCCGATGATCGGAGGGGTTTCGCAGCTGGGATGAGGAGCACTGGGCTTTGCTGCGCAGCAACGTAGCGCCGAACAGAGGAAGCAAGAGAGACGAGATACCCGCTGCGGCGATCCGCATGAATGTGATCCGGGCGAGCTGTTCGGTGCTGAAGAGCCTTGTGAGTGAAGCGAAGCCTGCCTCTTCGTAGTCTTCTTGTTCTCGGTTGTGCGTTTCGCTGGCCTGCAGGTGAGTGTCTTGCACCTTGATTCCAGTGAGGCGGCTGGTTACTTTGAGCGAGAGTTGGCCTTTCATCCTATGAAGGAGGGTCGTGGAGGTGACAACATGTGCAGCGGTGGATGACTTCCTCAGCCGGCGGACGCTCGCGGTCGCAGGAGTGTCCCGGAACCGGGCGAAGTTCGGCAATGCGGCTTACAGGGCATTGAAATCGAAGGGATATAAGGTGTTTTCGGTCAACCCTAATGCTGAGCAGGTGGAGGGGGATGCGTGTTACCCGGACCTGCGTTCCCTTCCCGAGCCGGTGGAGGGTGTTGTGCTGGCCGTCCCTCCCTCCACAACCGAACACCTTGTACGTGAGGCGGCTGATGCCGGTATCACGAGTGTCTGGATCCAGCAGGGAGCCGAGTCAGAAGCGGCGCTCCGGATCTGCAAGGAACGTGCGATCAGCGTGGTCAGCGGTGAGTGCATCTTGATGTTTGCAGAACCCGCGGAGTTCTATCATCGAGCTCACCGATGGGTGAAAGGGATTCTTGGGAAGGCACCAAAGTGACAGGGTGAGAGAGACAATGACGGAAGCAAGCCAGGTTAAGGTGCAGGTTTCACGGCTGGGAGATATGGTCGGCTACCAGGCCGGTGCTGTCGTGAGCCGTGAGATCCTCGGCAGGAAGACAGGAACGGTGACGCTCTTTGCCTTCGATGAGGAGCAGGGGTTGAGTGAGCACACCGCACCGTACGATGCGCTGGTCCAGGTGATTGATGGGGCGACCGAGGTGACGATCTCGGGCGTGCCCTACCGGGTGAAGGAAGGAGAGATGATCATCATGCCCGCCGGACAACCTCACGCGCTCCGGGCTGTGACGAAGTTCAAGATGATTCTCACGATGATACGGTCGTGATGGGGTTTAGCCGCGGATAGGCACAAAAGGAGACGGAAAGGACACGAATCGAAATTCGAATGAAAGGAAGAGACAAGGACAAACGGAAGAAAGGTAACCGCGAAAAAGCACGCAACAAGACTGAAATGACGCAAGTCAGAGACTGAATTGTAGGGAACAAGAGACAGAATCAATCACACACGGGCTTGATCCGTGTAAATCCGCGGTTCCAATCTTGCCGGTCAGGTTCATGAAAACACTTTCCCCGCCAGTGCCTCCTTTGTTCCTTCCAGCTGCGGCACCTGACCGAAGCCAAGCCTCTTGATGTCTGCGCTCACGAGCGCATCGAGACGGTCGCGTGTGATGTCGGCACCCGTTCTGCGAAGCACCTTGCAGAAGCAGTATGTGAATACGCCGCGCGATATCGGTGATCCTTCAATCCGCGTTTCGGCGGATGTCTGGTTGTCCCGGCACGCGGCCCAGAGGACGTGGTTGAGTTTGTTGGCAGCGACAGCATCCTTCCCTCCGCCCGTCCGCCGGAGGATTCGTCTCGTCGGCAGTGAAGGATTGGCATCGAGGAAGTAGCAGAAGTCAAGCGGCGGATCGACGTACCGGTACGACAGCGATTCGCTCAGAGGTGCTGAAGATAGGGCGGCTGTCTCTCTCGTCCCTGTTCCCGAGTGGCACGAATCGAGGATGACCTCAAGGGCCACGCCCGCAGGCACTCCCGATAGAACCTGACGCAGGTCGTCATCGGTGATCATCCCGGCGGTCGAATAGTCGTGAGGGCAGAGCGTCTCGTCCTTCCCATCGATTTCGTCCCCTTCCAGGTCGGGAAGCTGCGACCCATGTCCGGAATAGTAGAAGATGATGAGATCACCTTTTTTCACTTTCGTGAGCAGCCACTTGAGTCCGTTGAGGATATTTGTGCGCGTCGCGCGGACATCGGTGAGGATTCGCAATGTGCCGGGCTTTGCAGGGACGATGCCGAGTGCATTGAGTGTGTGTGCGACATCCTGCACGTCGGGCACGCATCCCTGAAGGTCCGGTCCGCCGGGGCCCGCGGGTGCGTAGTCGTTGATGCCAATCAGGAGAGCCTTCCGCGTCATGATTCTTCCCTCCGCTTGTTGCCGGTATGCCGTGTGTGGTGGGAATGACTTGCAAGGTGACCAATAAATTTAGCGGGCCTGCGGCAATAAAGCAAAGGTCCTCATGCAATTGCAGGGAAGCGGCGCTATTTGAATCCCTGCAACGGAGTTGGTATCTTGGGTCTCAACACTCACAAACGAGAGGTGTGGCCGGGAACTGCCGCCGACTGAGGCAGGCGAACGCAAGCCGCCATTTCAATGGGAATCGTCACTGTCTTTTTGATCGCGTTCGGTCTTTCGATGGATGCACTCGCGGTCTCGGTTTCCGCCGGCATGACGTCGAGGGACCTCAGCCTCCGGAATGCACTGAAGATGGCAGGCTTCTTCGGTGGGTTCCAGGCGGGGATGCCTTTTGTGGGTTGGGGGGCCGGCCTCTTGCTGCAAAGCTTCATCGCGGGGATCGACCACTGGGTTGCGTACGGACTTCTCAGCTTCGTCGGATGCAAGGTCATTGTCGGTTCGTACGCGTCTGCGCCGGGTGAGAGGAGGACCAATATGCATGAAACACCGGTCCTTCTTGCGCTGTCACTTGCGACAAGCATCGACGCACTCGCCGTTGGTATCACTTTTGCTTTTCTGAAGGTCTCCATCCTGGTCTCAGCACTCATCATCGGCGCAGGTGCCGGGAACAAGATCGGGCAGCGGTTCGGGAAGAAGATCGAGGTCCTCGGGGGACTTGTCCTCATCGCGATCGGAGTGAAGATCCTCGTCGAGCATCTCACGCAGTGAAGAGAAAATGGAACCGTCGATTCACGCGAAAGAAACCGCGGATTGACACGGATCAATATCAAATGTGAAAGACGACAGATAGGTTTTCGTGCTCGCGGTGAGCCGCTTCTTGATCCCCCCCGCTGGCGAAGTGGATGGATGGCAACAGACACTCGAACCCTTTTGAAACAGACGGCATCTAACAAAAGAAACCCGGGAGGTCCTTCCGGCGTTGCAGCGGTTACAGAACCGACCGTTCAGGCCGTTGAAGACCGGGAGTTGATTGAGAATGCGAAGCGAGCTGACCGGGCCGCGTTCACGAAGCTCGTCAAACAGTACGAGCAGCTTGTTTTCCGGTTCGCCTTCAAACTCTGTCGCGATGAGCGGGCGGCGGAAGAGGTCATGCAGGACACGTTCATCAACGTCTACAGGGCGCTGCCTTCCTTCTCGGGCAAGTCGAAGTTCACTACCTGGCTCTACCGGATAGCAGCAAACAACTGCCTTATGCGAAGGCGTGAACGTGCCCGGCAGCATGCGGTTTCTCTGGACGATGAACAGTTCCCGGCCGAAGTTCTCGAGGCTCATATCTCACACTGGGAGGATACGCCTCCTGGGGAGGCGATGACGAGAGAGCTGCGGGAGGCCCTCAACCTGGCGATCAGCAAGCTTCCCATGGAATATCGGACTGTGTTTGTGCTGAGGGATGTCGAAGGCGTGCCGGCGAGGGAAGTCTCGAAGATTATGAAACTGACCGTCCCCGCCATGAAATCGCGGCTCCGACGGGCACGCCTTTTTCTCCGCGAGGAACTGAATGAGTACTTCACAACGAAGTGAACACACACCTTCCGTGAAGTGCCGGAAGGCGCTGCAGAAGATGTGCGACACGATGGACCTGAGTCTTGATCACCCTTCGTGCCGCGGACTGAGGAAGCATCTCGAGGAGTGCCCCGATTGCTTCGCGATGTACGACTCGATGAAGAAGACAATTGTGCTCTACCGATCGTATGACCCCAGGTTCCCTGCCCGGGCACACAAGCGGCTCATGAAGGTGTTCTCCCTCGTCGAGCCGGAGAGGCCGTTCGAGGCAGGAAAGCACTCGCCGAAGAAGCCGGCGCGGCCATAAATAGCAGGGGCTGAATCTTTTCCTTCTTTCATGCATCCAATGGAATGAAAGGGAAAAGAGAGTGGAACTGAAAGGATCTTGAAATGAAAGAGAATGTAATTATCGCGACAAGCAACACTTTCCAGAAGGATGTCCTTGAATCACCCCTTCCTGTCCTCGTTGATTTCTGGGCACCGTGGTGCGGACCGTGCAGGATGGTGGCGCCTGTCGTGGAAGAGCTTGCAAACGAGTACAGCGGGAAACTTGTCGTCGCGAAGCTCAATACCGATGAGAACATGGAAATCAGCATGAAGTACGGCATCATGAGCATTCCGACGCTCGGCATCTTCCTCGGCGGAAAGCTCGTCGACGGCGTAGTCGGCGCCGTTCCGAAGCATGTCCTGAAGAAGAAGATCGATGAGAACCTCAAGGCCGCCGGCGCGTCGCTGAACTGACGGTTCGTCAGGTCAGCCGGGCCGAAACCACTATTGAGATGCAGGAGAGGATGAACAAAGATGTTTCTCGATGAGAACACGCGCACGGAGATCCGGAAGCGGTTCCAGAGCCTCGTGAAGCCGGTGAAAATTGTGCTCTTCACGCAGGAGCTTGGATGCCAGTATTGCCGTGAGACAAAGCAGCTCCTCGGTGAGCTAAGTGAGCTATCGGATAAGATCACGATCGAGGTCTACAACCTCATCACGGACAAGGAAAAGGTGGAAGAGTACAGGGTCGATAAGGCGCCCGCCATGGCAATTGTCGGTGACAGGGACTACGGGATCCGGTACTACGGCGTCCCCTCAGGTTACGAGTTCGCATCGCTCCTCGAGGACATCGAGATGGTCTCCACCGGCGAACACGGCCTGAGCACCGAGACACTCGAGAAGTTGAAAGACCTGACGGAACCGGTGCATCTCCAGGTTTTTGTCACGCCGACCTGCCCGTACTGTCCAAGCGCGGTCCTCACGGCTCATGCCCTCTCCTTTGTGAACGACAACATCACCGCGGATATGGTCGAGGCGCAGGAGTTCATGGACCTCTCGGAGAGGTACAATGTCCGCGGCGTGCCGCGGGTGGTCATCAACGAGAAACATCACTTCGAAGGGGCTCTCCCCGAAGAGAACTATGTCGATGCTGTTCTCCATGCTGCAGTTGCAGAAGCGAACTGAGGACTTCCCCTTGAGAAGGCGAACACGCACCTGAAAACCGACGCGGGATTCGCCGCGTACGGTAGTACAAGTGCCCTGTCCCGGAACAGAGCACTTTGTTTGTTTACTGCCTGTGGCAGCCCCCTCGGGATGGCTTCGCTACCTTCGGCGCCCTTCTTGGAATGACGGATGGGTCAAGGTTCGTTCCTTGATTCAGTCCGCCGGAGGCGGATTCATCCCTCATGCCGGTTTTGCCGCGTAGACGGTAACGCTCTTCAGCGGGCTCCCGGACCTCTTGAAAGCAGAGGTCTCATCATGGGAAAGATACCGTTCGAGCATTTCATCAGGAACAGAGACCGGCTTCTGTGTCAGCACCACGATATTAACGAAGCCAGCTGCCTGGATGATCGCAAGATACTCATCAAGCATGATCGCGCCCGCTACACATCCGGCGTACATCTCTGCCGCCGAGCGGAGCGGGCTGGGGAGTTCTGCGGTCAAGACGACGTCCGAGACGGTGAAATGGGCACCTGGCTTGAGAACCCTGTAGATTTGCCGGAAGGCCCTGGGCTTATCCGGGACGAGGTTAAGGACGCAGTTGCTGATGATGACATCGGTGCTGGCGTCGTGGATAGGTAGATCCTCAATCTCACCGAGCACGAACTCGACGTTCCGGTAGCCGAGCTTCTCGTTGTTCTGCCGCGCTTTCTCGACCATTGTCTCGGTCATATCAACGCCGATAACCCTACCGGAATCTCCGGCGAGTGAGCGGGCGACGAAGACGTCGTTGCCTGCGCCGGAGCCGAGATCGACAACAACATCACCCGCCTTGATACGGGCATACTCGGTCGGCAGTCCGCATCCGAGTCCGAGGTCGGCGTCGGCAGCGTATCCCTCGAGTTGAGAGTAGTCGTCGCTGAAGACCGTGTACTCGCCGCACTCGCACGGTCCCGAGCCGCAGCACGATGAGCCCTTCAGTTCGTCGGATTTCTCAGCGATCCGGGCGTACCTCTCCTTGACCACTTCCTTGATATTCTCTTCCGATGTCACAGTTGCCTCCTCGTTCATTTGGTGAAGCATAGTCCCCCGAACACCTCGCCGAAAAGCCGGATGCTCTCCTCCAGCTCTCTCCAGTTGATGCAGTAGCAGGATCTCGGCCCCATCACTTCGCCC
>PEWR01000076.1 GCA_002779395.1 Ignavibacteriales bacterium CG07_land_8_20_14_0_80_59_12 | reverse complement strand
CGGCTGAGTTGATCAACTACATCAAGGCCGATTCGAACTACCTCCCGGGGAACAAGATGAAGATCCTGCGCAGGGAGGGTGACGAAGAGAAGGAGATTGATCCGAAGACCGTCAAGTGGCCGGATGTGAGGCCAGAGGACATAGATTTTACGCTGCGTCAGGAGCCGGGTCCGCTGAACATTCTCGGCCGCGTCAAGTTCATCGTGCCGAACAAGTATGATGTCTACCTCCATGACACCCCGTACAAAGAGGACTTCGCTAAGCTCCTCAGGACGTTCAGTCACGGCTGCATTCGCCTTGAGAAGCCCTTCGATCTTGCGGAGTACCTCTTGAGGGACGTTCCGGGATGGACGCGCCAAAGAATGGACACCGTGATTGCGCGGATCGAAGAACGGACAGTGAGCTTGAAGGAGCCTGTTCCCGTGCATGTCGTTTACTTCAGTACGTGGAAGGCAAGGGATGGATCAGATGAGTTCCGTCAGGACATCTACGGCCTGGATGAGCGGGTAAACGCAGCCCTTGTCTCGAGTCCTCAAGATTCGTCCCACTAAAAACGAGAGCAAGGATGGACCTACAACCGAACATCCGGCTTTCACGAGGGGCAAGGAACAGCGCGCCATTCGAGTCTTTGTGTCTTCGACGTTTCGTGACATGCAAGAGGAACGCGAGGAGTTGGCGAAGCGGGTCTTTCCGCAATTGTGCAAACTGTGCAAACAACGCAGCGTCACCTGGAGCGAGAAAGACAAGGGTGACTTGGATGGGGCGATGAAGCTGCACAAGGAAGAAGAGCACCTGTGCCGGGAGCTGGGGGACAAGGATGGACTGGCGATATCCCTCATCAGCCAGGCCCTTTTTCTAAAGAAACTGTATGAGGAGAACTTGAGAAAGTACGGGGAGCTGTAATCGCCCCCGCCGTGTGATGGTGAAATCAGGTCGAGGAAACAAGAAATGAACAAGATTAAGACGTTCGCCTCATTCTTCGTGGTGCTGTTCCTCATTCCTGCGGGATGCAGATCACAATCCGATCGCGTGGACAGGCAACCCGCTGTGGCAGGACAGTTCTATCCGGCGAAAACGGAAGAGCTGAGGACCACGCTTGCGAGTCTGTTTTCTTCCGCGGTGCCATCCAAAGGCATTAAGGATGTCGTTGCGGTCATCGCGCCGCACGCCGGCTACGTGTTCTCAGGTGAGGTAGCGGCGTCGGCATTCAACCAGGTTGATGCGTCGAAGCAGTACGACAATGTCTTTGTACTTGCCTCAAGCCACCAGGTTGCCTTTGAGGGCGCCTCGATCTACACCAAAGGTGATTTCATAACGCCTCTCGGCACTGTCAAAGTCAATATGGAGCTTGGCGATCAGCTCATCAAGAAGAACAAGTTCTTCTCCAATCGGTCCGACGCTCATGCAAGTGAGCACAGTATTGAAGTCCAGCTTCCGTTCCTTCAGTACCGGTTGAAGAAGGAATTCAGAATCGTCCCGATCGTACTCGGCACAAATGACCCCGCGGTGTGCAAGCAGATCGCCGACGCCCTTCTTCCGTACTTCAACTCGCGGAATCTCTTCGTTGTCAGCAGCGACTTCTCCCACTATCCATCTTACAAGGATGCTGCGGCGGTCGATAGGGCAACGGCTGACGCCATTCTGTCGAATAAAGCCGGGAACCTGATTCATGCCATCGAAGGCAACTCCGCAAAGGGGATCCCTAACCTGGCGACAAGTCTCTGCGGATGGACAAGCGTTCTGACGCTTCTCGGCATGACGGAGAAGAACCCGTCCGTCGCCATGGACT
Organism: Ignavibacteriales bacterium CG07_land_8_20_14_0_80_59_12; assembly: GCA_002779395.1. Classification (GTDB taxonomy): domain Bacteria; phylum Bacteroidota; class Ignavibacteria; order 0-14-0-80-59-12; family 0-14-0-80-59-12; genus 0-14-0-80-59-12. Next base: position 7,505 of record PEWR01000076.1, on the reverse strand, counting down.
TGATCCAGTACAAGAACTCGGGTGATTCTCAGTACGGCGACAGGAACCAGGTGGTCGGGTACTGTGCGATCGCTGTATCGCTGAAAGAGGGAACGGAGAAACGTGAATTCAATCTGAATGTCAAAGACAAGAAGAACCTGTTAGCCATCGCGCGGAGCACCGTCGCGAGCTACGTGAGAAGCCAGCCTGTTCCTTCTGTCGAGACGACAGGTCTTTCGGAGCAGATGAGAACCAACTGCGGCGCATTTGTCTCTCTCTACAAGAATGGTCTCCTCAGAGGATGCATCGGCCGCTTCGATGCAAGCGAGCCGCTCTTCAAAGTTGTGCAAGAAATGGCGATCGCTTCGGCGACCCAGGACTACCGGTTCACACCCGTCGGGCCGGATGAAGTCGACAAGCTGACCATTGAGATTTCGGTCCTCACCCCGATGCGGAAGATCGCCTCGATCGACGAGATCGAGCTGGGGAAGCACGGCATCTACATCAAGAAGGGCTCGAACGCAGGCACATTCCTGCCCCAGGTGGCAACCGAGACAGGCTGGTCGAAAGAGGAATTCCTCGGGTATTGTGCACAGGACAAGGCTGGCATCGGTTGGAACGGATGGAGAGACGCCGAGATCTACGTCTATGAAGCTCTGGTCTTCAGCGAGAAAGAACTCGCCGGCAAATGATCGTTGGTGATGTCGGCAAACACATCGGCCCCCGAGCGGCGCTGGTCAAGATCGAGAGGTCTTTTCTGATAGCGGCTGTCCTGCTGGGAATGACCTCGACTGTCACCCAGATCGTCCTGCTCAGAGAGTTTCTCTCGGTCTTCTACGGGAACGAGCTTGTCATCGGGATCATGCTCGCCGGCTGGATGATGCTGACCGGCGCTGGTTCCTTCTTCGGAAAAACCGCCGTCAAGACGAATGCAGGGACGAGCCTCCCCATCTCTCTGCTGGTCCTCCTCGCAACCCTTCCGACTGTGACCGTGTTCCTCCTCCGGTTCTTGAGAAACGTCGTCTTCCCCGTGGGGAGCCTCATAGGCATTGTTCAGGTCCTGTGGAGCTCGTTCGTTCTCCTTGCGCCCTATTGCTTGCTCTCAGGGTTTCTGTTCACGCTCCTTGCACAGAGGATCTCCGAGCGCTACGATTCAAATCTCATTTCGATCGTCTATTCCTGGGAATCAATCGGAAGCGTCATCGGCGGTGCGGTTTTCGGCATCCTGATGCTCCAGTTTCTCAAGACATTCCAGATCTTGATCCTTCTCATGGCGTGCGGCTTCGGGATCATCGTCTATGTCTCCCGTCAGCGCCGCGGACTCCATGCGTGGTATGCGTTTCTCGCCTTCTCAGTCCTTGTGCTGGCGGTCACCGTTTCCCTCAACCTTGACGACAGAACGAAGGCGTTCCTCTTCAAGGATCAGAACATTCTCTACCACAGCGACACGCCATACGGGAGCCTGACCGTAACCGAACAGGGTGGTCAGAAGAACTTCTATGAGAACAACTCGCTCCTCTTCTCCACGAACGACGTGACGCTCAATGAGGAAAGCGTTCACTACGCGATGGTACAGCACCCGAAGCCGGAACGCGTCCTCCTCATCTCGGGCGGCATCTCCGGCACGACGAAGGAGATCTTGAAATACAATGTGAAGAGGATCGACTACGTCGAGCTCAATCCGTGGATCATCGAGATCGGGAAGAAGTACACGACGGCGCTGGCAGACGAGAAGGTAAGAGTGATCGACGGGGATGCTCGGCTGTTTGTGAAGAAAACCCCGGACCGTTATGATGTTGCCCTCATGAGCCTTCCCGATCCCGAGACTGCACAAATCAACAGGTTCTACACGATTGAGTTCTTCAGGGAACTGAAAGGCAAGCTGAACAATGGTGCGGTAGTCTCACTCGGCATCACATCATCGGCGGACTATCTGAGTGACGAAGCGCGCCGCGTACGATCAATCATCTACGCCACGCTCCAATCAGCCTTCAAGAACGTGCTCATCGTCCCCGGGATGAAGGACTACTTCCTTGCCTCGGACGGGCAGCTCGACATTCAGATCGGGCGGATGATCGGGGAGAAAGAGATCGTCAACGCCTACGTAAACCAGTACTACCTGGACGATCAACTGCTGCAGCAGCGCAGCAACTACATTCTGAACACTCTTGACAGGAAGTCTGCCGTCAACCGGGATTTCGAACCGATCTCGTACTACCGGCAGTTGCTGTATTGGCTCAGTTACTTCCAGATCAGCTACTGGGTCCCGGCGGCAGTATGCGCACTCCTCCTGGCCGCACTTGCGATGAAGCTCAACGCGATCAGCTTCGGGATCTTCACAGGCGGGTTCGCCGCTTCCTCGATTGAAATACTCCTTTTGATCTCATTTCAAATAGTGTACGGATACGTCTATTTGGTAACGGGGATCATCTTGACGATATTCATGGCAGGACTCGCGGTCGGTTCACTGTATCGGCACAAAATTGTGGGCCGGGCCGACATCGGCAACTATGTGAAGACACAAATGTGGATCACCGTCTACGCTGTGATGCTCCCGATCTTCCTCCATCTCATGAAAGCCGCGTCAGGAAGTGCCGTCATCATCCATACGGCGTTCTTTCTCCTCACCTTTACAGTTGCGTTGCTTGTTGGCGCGGAGTTCTCAGTCGCGGCAAGGCTCCAGCGTGGAGTTGTGGGTTCCGTGGCGTCGGAGCTGTACGGCATCGATCTCTGGGGATCGGCGGCCGGGGCGTTGATTGCATCTACATTTTTGATCCCCTTGCTCGGAATTGCGGAGGTGAGCTACCTTGTCGCCTCGCTGACGCTTGTGAGTGCTCTCGTCGCGTTTGGCAATAGGAAAAAATACGCGAGCGCGTATGCCTGATCAGTCCGATAGGATGGAAAATGAGTGATACAGCAGATCTGCGGTCGAGCAGTAAACGCCGTTTCCTGAAGCAGTGCGCTTTCGGCGCCTGTGGGTTGGCCCTCGGATTCAATCACATCGAGTCCCTGGTTGGATCATTTGCGGGGAATGCCGACTCGGAACTCTCGCAGGACGAGCTCTGGAAATGGAGCAAAGAAGCGCTCTTCTACACTCAGGCCGCAAGCGGGTTACGATGCCAGAAATGTCCCAACGGTTGCATCATAGGAGACAATGGAACGGGCCGCTGCCGGAATCGGGTCAACTACAAAGTGAAGCTTTATTCCATTGCGTACGGCAATCCATGCGCTGTTCATGTCGATCCGATCGAGAAGAAACCGTTCTTTCATTTTCTTCCATCGACGAAAGCATTCTCCATTGCGACCGCGGGATGCAACATCGCCTGCTTGAACTGTCAGAACTGGCAGATATCCCAGGTGAGTCCGAAAGAAACGGACAACTATGACCTCATGCCCTCTCAGGTTGTTAAAGAGTGCATGGCGGCCCGTTGTGAGTCGATCGCATACACCTATTCCGAGCCGACGACGTTCTACGAATACGCCTACGATACGGCAAAGCTCGCCCGTGAGAAGAGAATCAAGAACGTCTGGAAATCGAACGGCTTCATCAACGAGGAACCACTTCGAAGACTCTGCAAGGTCATCGACGCTGCGAACATCGATCTGAAGAGCTTTGATGAAAGCATCTACTCAAAACTCAATGGCGGAAAGCTGGCGCCTGTCCTGAGGAGCCTGAAGATCTTCAAGGAGGAGGGCGTCTGGCTCGAGATAACGAATCTCGTCATCCCGAGCTGGACGGACGATCTCGGGATGATCAAGAGGATGTGCAATTGGCTGTCCAGCAACGGACTTCAGGACTCCCCGCTGCATTTCAGCCGGTTCACTCCTATGTACAGGTTGAACCAGCTTCCGCTTACACCCATCTCAACACTTGAGAAGGCAAGAGAAATTGCGCTGGGGTCCGGGATTCAATATGTCTACATTGGAAACGTGCCCGCGCATCCGGCGGAGAACACCTACTGCCACAGGTGCAAGAAGATGATCATGGAACGAAGAGGATTCACGATACTGAAGAACTACATCGTAAGCAGGAAGTGCAAGTTCTGCGGAGAAACAATTCCAGGAGTGTGGGCCTGAGGGCTTTGGCGCTGCTGGTATTCCGGCCATCAAGAGGATGCCATGTGACACGCGCGTGGCTCGCCGGTGCATGTTTCGCCTTGGCGGCCGCGGGTCTCTCCTTCGCTCAGACAGAAACGAAGTGCACCGTGAGCGGACAGGTAGTGGATTCGGAGACGGGCACACCTTTGGAGAATGTGAACCTCTTCCTGTCTCACACGACGCTCGGCTGCGCATCGGGAACGGATGGGCGGTACCGTCTCACCGGCATCCCTCGCGGAGAGTATGAGCTCGTGATGTCGCGTGTCGGGTACGAGCTTCAGACCATGCGTTTGGATCTCCTGCGTGGCGGGTCCGTGAACTGTGATTTCCGGTTGCGACCCAAGATGCTGCCGGCGCAGGAAATCCAGATCGAGGCCTCCGAGCCCGAAGAATGGAAACATCATCTCAAGACCTTCCTCAGAGAGTTCCTCGGCGAAACCGACAATGCTGAGTACTGCACGATCCTGAATCCTGAAGTCCTCGATTTACGGATCGATCCCGGAGCGAGAATTCTCCGGGCGGCGACGGACAGTGTGTTGCATGTCGAGAACCGTGCGCTCGGCTACCGCATCGACATCGTACTGGAGAGATTCGAACATGATCCCGAGGAGAGGCGCGGCACCTACGTGTTCTACCCGAAGTTCGAAGAGCTGCTCCCGGCGAACAAGGAGGAGGCGGCCGCATGGTCGAAGAACCGCCGGAAGAGCTACACAGGGTCTCTGAAACACTTCCTACACGCCCTCGTGTCCGGCCACATGGACAACGAAATGTTTGCGGTGTACACCGGAACACTTCAGGACTTGCTTTCAGGCTATGGCAGCTATCTATTTCCCGATAAGCTTAATGTCGTTCCCGAGGAGGGCGGATCTGCAAAGAGGTTCTCATTCTGGGGATGGATGCGAGTCGATTACATGGCCAGGATACCGCCACTCTCAAGCTTGATTCGATTGAAGGAGCCAAGCGCCATCATCGATTCGCTCGGGAATGTGCTGAATCCCCTCTGCCTCGAGATGTCCGGTCATTGGGCGCGAAACCGTGTGGCGGAGCTCCTGCCGCTCTACTGAGAAGCGCCAGCAGGACGGCGAGAGTGTCGACTACAAAACGGGGTGACGAACAACTATGATCGGCCTCGTGATCTTTCACTGCAGACTGCTTGCTCACCAATCCTCTCTACGACAATCTGCGCACGAATCCGCGCTTTCGATTGATTCCGGAGAAAAAAAGGAAAACGTATGAAGAGAGATTAGCCAAGTATGGCGATATATGATCAGTGAAACCGAGACGGGAGGGATCACAATGCCTGAGACTCTAAAGCCGCCTTACCTGAAGAAAGCCGGTCAACGGGGCCGGATCAGTGTTTGGATTGTGGACGGCACGTACGTCCGCACCCATGTCGACGAGGAGTTCACCAACTACGGGCAGCACTACAATTTCAAGTACATTCCGAAGGAGGAGTTCTGGATTGACAGGGAAGGAAAGCCGGATGAGCTGAAGTTCTTTGTCGATCACCTGCTGGTTGAACACCGCCTGATGGAAAGTGGTGTGCCGTACGACCAGGCACTGGTTGCGGCCGACAAAGCCGAGCTGGCGGAACGCAAGCGGGCAGGGGATGTGAAGAGGATGACAAAAGGCGGCCAACTGCCCGATGCCAAGGAGGTGCACGTACGCCTCTGGAAGAAACTCGAGTCGATGGTCAGCGTGTGGATTGTGGACGGCCGTCTCGTGCGCAGCGTTTTCGACGTTGATTTCACGGAAGGCGGACACGACTATGTTTACGAGTTCGTCCCACAGAACGAGGTTTGGATCGATAACGACCTGGAGGAGGCGGAACGTCCCTATGTCCTGCTCCACGAGCTGCACGAGCGAAACCTGATGGCCCAGAGCTGGGACTATGATCGCGCCCATGAGGATTCCAGCAAGATCGAGTATCACTGCCGCCATAACCCGAATGAGCTGCACGCGGCACTGGGGAAAGAAGGTTGGGAGTAGCGGAAAAGAAGTTCAAATCCTTTGGTCCTGAGTCCTAATATAGGAACTGAACCGGCTTATGGGGGGCATGTCAACCAGCCGGGACCTCTCGCAGCTCTACATGCTTGGGGAGTAACCCTCGTATTGTCAATTGCGGGCATTCTCCCGGACTTTCGCACATCCCCTGAAGCGTCGCACTTTTCGGTTGACATTGGGGTGGGGATTTTGTAGGTTGTTCTACGAAGGATAGGCTGGAAGGTCATCTCGCACTAACATCGCAGCGGCTTTGCAGGAGCTTTCCTGATGGAAGCGGAGCAGGAGCGATTGTTCGAGGTGGTGCGTAAGGAGCTGACGCTCCGGAACTACAGCCCGAAGACGATCAAGGCCTATCGAAGCTGTCTGCGGTCGTTTGTGAGGTATTTTGCTCCTCGGCACCCGCGTGACCTGGCAGACGAGGACATTCGTGCGTATCTGCTGCACCTGATCGAGGAGGAGCAACTCACTCCCTCGACCATCAATCAGGTAATCAACGCCCTCCGATTCCTGTACGTGGATTTGTACAGGCGCCCGATGACCATCCAGGATATCCCTCGTCCGCAGAAGGAGGGGAAACTCCCTGCGCTGCGTCATGCCTTTGCAACACACCTGTTGGAGTAGGGGAGAGATCTGCGGTTCATTCAAGAGCTGCTGGGTCATGCCAGCTCCAAGACGGCCGAGATCTACACGCATGTCACAAAGCAGAGCATCGCCGCGATCCGAAGCCCGATTGATCAGATCGCGATCACAAAGCCGACGAAGGAGGTGAAGTCAAGGGGAAAATAGACGCACCCATTCTGACACCTATCCAGTAGATGTTCGGACATTCGCGGAGCGCTCCCCTCGGCACTGGTCGCCTGCCTGCGGCGGGCAGGTCAGACTCCGATCGTCGATTCCGATCGCCGATTCCGACGGATTCTGTCGAACGGATTCTGTGGAACGAACTCTGTCGAGCTGCACCCTTCGATGTGCTCGTTTGCTCCGTCCGCCTGCCTACGGTGGACCGCTGGCCTGCGGCGTGGCTCGCCACTTCGTTAAGCCCGCGCCACGTTAGTAACTATGTTACAAAGTAGTTGAGCCTCACAGTTGCAAGTGGTAGTTTGTGGTGTGTTCTCAAACAGCGCTACAAACCCACAACAACAGGAGGCTCAGATGAAAAGGTACAAGGAAGCAACGGAGAAATGCAAGCGGATCTTTATCGGCGTGGATCTTGATTGCCTGCAGTGGCATGTGACGATCCGGAGGGAAGAGGTCGAACTGTTTAGCGGCAGCATCCCCGGGAAGTGGGATTCTCTCAAGTTGTCACGCCGCCGAGTTTGGTTTCCGTGGAGTATGGCAATCACGTAAAGACAGATAGACGGGAGAGCCGAAAGCTGGCACATCTCCTGGCGAAGGGTCTCTTGAAAAGGGTCTCTCGTCCCGAC
>PEWR01000077.1:483-26006 GCA_002779395.1 Ignavibacteriales bacterium CG07_land_8_20_14_0_80_59_12 | reverse complement strand
CCGGTTGAATTCTCCCTGCGAGAGGAGTTCGCCGTCCGCATGGACATAGAGTCCGCGCGCGCCGACCACCTCGATGGTCGGCGCCCTGAGGAAATGCACCTCGGGAAACCGGTCGTGTGTCCCTTTGAACACGGACGGAAAAACGCGGAGGATGCGGGCGGTCGATAGATCGTCTACCAGGCAAATATCAAGCTGTCCGTCGTCGACCACCGCGTCCGGTGTCAGAAGGAACTTCCCGCCGGAACTGTGTCCATTCCCGATCGAAACGAGGAGGTGCGGACTGTGGATCTCCACCCCCGGGACGCGTACGACCATGTCGGGTGTCCGGAACACAGCCACGGTCCGCAGAAATGAGACGAGGTAGAGCCACCAACCTCGAAGTCGCTTGTACCGCAACGTGCGGGCGGCGATGTAACCGTCGAATCCGATGCCGATCCCGTTCATGAAGATCCTGACGCCGGCCGGTCTTTCCCCCTCTCCGACGGAGACCTTCCCGACATCCACTAAGAACGTTTTTCCCGCCAGGAGGATCTCGAGTGCGGCCGCGACACTGTGGGCGTCGATGCCCACACTTTTCACGAAGTCATTCCCGGAACCGACCGGAATGATGCCGAGCGTCGGACCGCGCCCGAGGATGCCGTTCGCCACTTCGTTGACGGTTCCATCTCCACCCACTGCAACGATTGTGGCATCCGGGTGCGTCTCCGCAGCTTCCCGTGCAAGCTCCATTGCGTGGAGACGCCTCTCGGTCCTCAGGAGTGTGTAGGCAACACACCGTCTCTTCAGCTCCTCCTCAAGCTGCGCGATGTACTTCGCCCCCTTTCCCCGCATGGCAAAGGGGTTGGCAATAAAGATCAGTCCGGTACCCGTCACTTCTCCTCAGGATTCGTGAAGGCTTGAAAGCGTTCCGAGCGTTTCATCAAACTCTGCAGAACCCGAAAATACAAAATGCACATCGCCAGTGAGTGATGCAAACTCCACGCCGTCCTCCGTAAGCGTGTCGACAACGAGGGTGGCTCCGCTTCTCGTCCTGAGCCGCACGGGGTACTGTGTTCTCCCCCAGGCAACAAGGGCGCAGGCTGCAGCGACACTCCCAGTGCCGCACGCGAGTGTTTCAGCCTCGACCCCCCGCTCGTACGTGCGGATCTCTGGTATCCCTTCCCTCAACGTGCCGACAAAACTCACATTCGTGCCTGCGGGCGAAAAGGACTTGTGGTACCGGATCTCCCTGCCGAGTGACGTAACGTCGACGGATGAAACCTCTGCAGGGAGCGAGTCCGCATCGATCACAACATGGTCGGCCCCAGAGTCGACGGCCGTGCAGCGGAGAGTCCCGGCGGAGGTGGTCAGGACTCTCAGCTCACGTATGATGCGGGGCGCAGGAAGAATCAGCTTGACAGCGGTGTCGAGGAGAGTGGCACGGTAGATTCGCCCCGCGGCTTCGAACCGCATCGTCTTGCCTGCAGCTCCGACAGCGAGAGCGAACCGAGCGATTGCACGTCCCCCGTTCCCGCACATCATGCCGGAAGAGCCGTCCGGGTTGAGAAAGCCCATCCTGAAATCGGCGCGCTCTGAAGGCTCGAGGAGGAGAAGTCCGTCGGATCCGATGCCGAAGTGCCGGTCACAGAACGCCCGAGCCAGCTGTGGCAAGACCGTCTGGAACCGAAGGTCTCGGTGGTCGACGACAACGAAGTCGTTCCCCGCAGCAACCATCTTCTGAAAATCAATCCTCATGCGCGGCGTGCGCCATATCGACATGTTCTAATGTACGAAATTATTTGATCGGATGAAATTGCATCAGAGGGGCTGTTTCGGTATATTTTGATGAAATTGCGAGGCTGTTTCCGGTTGGAGGTGTATGGACTACCACGACCTTTGTAAGCAAGCCAGAAAGGCGAAAGCAAACGCCTACGCCCCGTATTCGAAATTCCGGGTCGGCGCGGCACTCCTCAGCGATTCGGGGCGGGTCTTTCCCGGGAACAACGTCGAAAACAGTTCCTACTCGTTGACCGTCTGCGCGGAGCGGGTCGCCGTGTTCACGGCAGTGGCAGAGGGGGAGCGGCATTTCCGCGCGATTGCAATAGCGAGCGACGACTCAGGATTCACGCCCCCGTGCGGCGCATGCCGCCAGGTTCTGTTCGAGATGGCGGGGGACATCGATGTGGTCATGAGCAACTCGAAGGGAGAGATCGAGATCGTCAGGCTGCGGAGCCTGCTCCCCGAGCCGTTCACGCCGAAGCATCTTCGCCGCTCGCGAAAGCAACGTGCTTGAACAGGGTATACGCGTTCTCATCGTCGGACTGACCGGTGCGACTGGACTTCCGCCCACGCATCGTCCTCCCTTCGGACCTTTGAATTTAAGAGTGGAGACTCACTGAATGGAAGCGCCCCCCCATGATACCCCGCGTGACACCGGGTGGATAGAGGTCGTCGCCGGCTGCATGTTCAGCGGAAAGACCGAGGAACTCATCCGACGCCTCCGTCGTGCACAGATCGCACGCCAGAGGGTCGCGATCTTCAAGCCTCTGATCGACAACCGCTACAGCCACGAGAATATCGTTTCGCACAGCGAGCAGTCTCTCGGCGCCACGGTCGTCGCGACCTCGGCCGAGATTCTTGAGAAATCGAAGGACGTCCAGGTCGTCGGTGTGGACGAAGGCCAGTTCTTCGATGCCAGCATCGTTCAGGTGTGCGAGAAGCTCGCAAACGCAGGGAAGCGCGTGATCGTCGCAGGCCTCGACCAGGACTATCGCGGGAAGCCGTTCGACCCGATGCCGCAGCTCATGGCCGTCGCTGAATACGTGACCAAGACGCTTGCCATTTGCGTTGTCTGTGGGAATCCGGCCGATCGTACACAGCGTATTGTGAAATCGACCGAGCGCGTCCTCGTCGGCGGGGCAAATGATTATGAAGCGCGGTGCCGCCAGTGTTGGTACGTGCCGGACGAAGGCTGACTCTGCATGAGGAGCATGTCGGAGAGAACCTTCACCCGCCTTGCGCGACGCCAGGGCAGCCACGCGCGGAAACTGCGGCCAGCCGTGCCCGGAGGACGCTGACGTGATATCGAGGAGACAGCTTTCAGAATCAGTGGCGTTTCTCAAAGGGACTTTTCCGCACAAGTCGCACGCCGCTGTCATCCTCGGTTCGGGTCTGGGCGATTTCGCCAGACAGCTTGTCGACCGGACGAGGGTCGATGCCAGCTCCATCCCTCATTACCCTGTTTCCACCGTGGCAGGACATGCCGGACGGCTTATCCAAGGCCGAGTCGGGTCAGGCGGTGAGCTGAGTGAGCCGGTGATCGCCCTCCAGGGGCGCGTCCATTTCTATGAGTCGGGCACGTACGAGGCCGTCCTCTACCCTGTCCTGGTCCTTCACCGGCTTGGCGTGCGGCGCATCGTCCTGACGAATGCCGCCGGGGGAATGAACAAACTGCTGAGTCCCGGCGATATCATGCTGATCACGGATACCATCAACATGAGCCTTGACGCGCCTCTTGACGCGGTGCAGGGGTTCGTTCGAGGGCGCAGGAGGTTCTCCCCCGCCTTTTCCACACGGCTTCTCGAGGACGCCCAGCGCGTTGCGCTCGATGCGGGAGTCCAGCTCAGGAAAGGGGTCTACGTTTACGTGAAAGGACCGTCGTACGAGACGGCGGCGGAAATAGAAGCATTCCGGCGCATGGGAGCGGATGCGGTTGGGATGTCGACCGTTCCAGAGGTCACGCTTGCCAGCGCTCTCGGCATGGAGGTGCTCGCTGTCTCGCTCATCACGAACTATGCCGCCGGGATCAGCGTAACGAAGCTCTCCCATGAAGAAGTGACAGTCGCGGCGGCGAACGTCCGCAGGAAGTTTGCGGCATTCATGAAAGCGTTCCTTCATACGATCGCGTAGCAGTTGGTTTTTCTGATCCACAAGCGGGGCGGCTCGCCTCACATTCACTGCACACGGACCTGTCCATGCAGACAATTAGCTTCCGACGCTTTCCTTCCGAGTCCGACATCTATTCGGACCTCTTCCTCGACTACATCGACCGGTTTGAAGCTGTCGGCGACTACTACGCAGGAGACTTCCGGAACCATGATGTTCTGCGCGGCGTCCTTTCAGCGGTAAGGGAGTTCCCGCGCGGCCGGGAAGTCCTCGCCGACGTGCTCCATCGCCAGAACGTCGAGTTCGGCGCAGGGCAAACGACGGCAGCGAACATTGCTCTCCTTCGCCGGCCCAACACCTTCGCAATTGTGACCGGACAGCAGGTAGGACTCCTTGCGGGTCCGATGTACACGCTCTACAAGACGATCACGGCCCTCCAGCTGACGGCGCAGCTCAATCAACAGTTCCCCGAGCACCGGTTCATCGCGGTCTTCTGGCTCGAGGGTGAGGACCACGATTTCGAGGAGGTAAGCCACGTCCGGACCGTCACAACTGAGAACACGCTCTTCGACCTCCAGTACCTCCCTCATGGGAAGCCGCTCGAAAGGAATCCCGGTGCAGTGGGAGCCATGCCGCTCACTCCGGCCATCACTCAGGTGCTTGAAGGGCTCCGCCAGGTTCTTCCGGTGACGGAGTTCTCGGGGCAGGTGTTCGACGCACTGAACGACATCTACAAAGCGGGCGCATCAATGAACACCGCGCTCGCCCGGTTCCTGAACTACCTCTTCCCTGACAGCGGTCTTGTCATCGTGGACCCCGGGGCGAAGGAATTGAAGGAACTCTCGAGGCCGATCTTCGAGGACGAACTCCGCTCCTTCCCACAGTTGTGTGAGCTCGTCATCCAGCAGAGCGCGCATCTCGAATCGCTCTACCATGCCCAGGCAAAGCCGAAGGCGATCAACCTTTTCCTTCTGCACAAAGGCGGCCGCTACCTCATCGAACCGGTGGAATCGGGGTTCAGTCTCAAGGGTTCGAGACAGAAGTTCACGCGCGAGGAGCTCAATCAGCTCCTCACCGGCTCCATCGAACTCTTCAGTCCGAACGTCATCCTGCGTCCGATCATTCAGGACAGGCTCCTCCCGACGGCCGTCTACGTCGCTGGCCCTGCTGAAGTCGCCTACTTCGCCCAACTGAAGACGCTGTACCGGCACCTCAGGATCCCGATGCCGGTCGTGCACCCCCGTGCCAGCGCCACGATCCTTGAGGACAAGATCCAGAAGGTGCTCGAACGCTACGGCCTCTCCGTCGTCGACTTCTTCGGGAATGAAGGGGAACTTGAGGAGCATGTGCTGGAGCAGGAGTCGAACATCAGGCTCGACGAATTGTTCCGCGGTGTGAAGCGGAAGCTGAGCGAGGCTCTGACCGAGCTGCAGTTCGGGCTCAACCATATCGACCCGACGCTCCTCGGCGCTCTCGAGACGACTCGATCAAAGGTCGATGCGAACCTATCGAGGCTTCGGGAAAAGGCCGTTCGGGCACAGAAGAGGAAGAACGAGGTCCTGCTGAATCACCTCAGGAAGGCCGCGCGTCACATTGCACCTGATGGCCACCCGCAGGAACGGTGGCTCTCGGTCATATACTTCCTCAACAAATACGGACCGCAATTCGTGACCTGGCTTCGCTCGGAGATCCGGGCAAACGTCTTCGAGCACCAGGTCCTGCCGCTGGGTTGAGGAATGAGTGGAACCACGGATTTCACAGAAGGCACACGAAAACAGCACGGCTGGCGAGAAGCGTATGATCTACGACGGCACGGACAACGGGACAGCGTTTGATGCGGAGTCACCAGTCGTTGATAATCTTTTCCGTTCAAGGTCCTTTTCGCGTGCTCTTGTCCTCTTTCGTGTCATTCGTGGTTGCATTCTGTTTCGTCCCTCAGATCGCCTTCTCCGTCTCGGTGTCGAAGACGTGCGCGCGGGAGCAATCGAAGAGAAACTCCACGTGCTCTCCGTGTGAAAGCATCCTGTGGGCTGGGACGCGCGACACGTACTGGGTCCCGCTCCCGGTAAAGAAGTAAACGAAGATCTCATTCCCCATCGGCTCGACGACATCGACTGTCGCCTTGAGGGGAACGGTTGCCTCCGATGCCGGCGTCGTGATCCCGGCGATGCCGATGTGCTCGGGCCTCAACCCGAGAACTACGGTCCTCCCCTCGTAGGCCCCCAGGCTCGATTCGAGCGGCCCGCCGAGCTTGAAGTGCACTCCACTTGTCTCGCGGAACTGGAGTCCGCCGTCCCGGGTGATCGAGCCAGTAAAGAAATTCATGGCGGGGCTTCCGATGAACCCGGCGGCGAACTTGTTCACGGGGTGGTCGTACAAGTTGAGCGGCGTATCGATCTGGTGGATGATGCCGTCCTTCATCAGCACGATCCGGTCCCCCATGGTCATCGCTTCCGTCTGGTCGTGCGTCACGTACACCATCGTTGCGGAGAGCCTGTGATGGAGCCTGGATATCTCCGTCCGCATCTGCACGCGGAGCTTCGCGTCAAGATTGCTGAGCGGCTCGTCGAAGAGGAATGCTTTCGGCTTCCGGACGATCGCGCGGCCGACGGCGACACGCTGGCGTTGCCCGCCGGAGAGGACCTTCGGCTTACGGTCAAGGAAGTCCTGGATGCCAAGGATCTGCGCCGCCTCCTTCACCCGCGTCTCGATCTCAGCCTTCGGATACTTCCTCAGCTTCAGCCCGAATGCCATGTTCTCGTAGACGGTCATGTGCGGATACAGCGCATAATTCTGAAACACCATTGCGATGTCTCGATTCTTCGGGTCTACATCGTTTACCACCTTCCCGCCGATGGAGATCGTTCCCGAGGTGACCTCCTCGAGGCCCGCGATCATCCGAAGCGTCGTTGTCTTTCCACATCCGGAGGGACCAACGAGAACGACGAACTCGTTGTCCGCAACCTGGAAGGAGACATCGTTCACGGCGGTGACACCGCCATCATACTTCTTCGTGACATGTTCAAGGTTGACTTCGGCCATGTTCCCCTCAACTGTTCAGTCGAATTCCCCGACCCGCCAGCTCTTCCCCCATTCTGCATGTACTCGTCACGTCGACATGCGCGTCATCTCCTCCCAGAATCCCGGGAAGGAGATTGCGACACACTCCGCGTCGCACACGTTCGTCGGACCATCTGCACGCAACGCCGCAATGGCGTTTGCCATTGCAATGCGGTGGTCCCTGTAGCTCTTGAGCGGAACCCCTCCTCTCAGGGAGGCTGGTCCTTCGAACGCAAAGCCGTCTTCATATTCCTCCACATCGACCCCGAGGCTCCGAAGCGTGTGGACAACCGCCGCGATCCTGTCGCTCTCCTTGTTCCGGAGGTCCCCTGCCTCCCGGACTTCGAACACACCCTCGCCTGCGGTCGCCGCCAACGCAAGGACTGGAATCTCGTCGATAACATTCGGGATCACGTCGCCGGACACCTTGAGGTTCTTGAGCGGGCTGCTCTTCACTCTGATATCTCCAACGGGCTCCCCGCCGCTCATCCGCATGTCGATGATGTCAACACAGCCTCCCATCCGGAGGAGGATGTCGAGCAGCCCTATGCGAGTCGGGTTCAGCCCGAGGTTGCCTATGACGATTTCGGAGCCCGGCAACGCAAGCGCCGCGGCGATGAAAAACGCAGCAGCCGAGAAATCTCCAGGGATCTCCATCTCCCGCGCCTCCGGCTGGAATCCGCCGCTGACGCGCGCGTTGCGTCGGCTTCCGTGCTTCTCCACGGTGAGTCCGAGATAACGCTCCGTATGGTCGCGCGTGGGGTACTGCTCCGCCACCGTGGTTTCCCCATCGGCGTACAAGCCGGCCAGGAGAACAGCCGACTTCACCTGTGCGCTCGGGACCGGAAGCTCGTAACGAATGGAATGTAGCGCATGGACAGGAAAAATCCGAATCGGTGCTGTGTGAGTATCGGTACCAAAGACCCCGGCCCCCATCGCACGAAGCGGCTCAATGATCCGCTTCATCGGGCGTCGGCTGAGAGAGTCGTCCCCGATGAGGACACTTTCGAACGCCTGTCCCGCGAGGACCGCTGTGAGCATCCGCATGGTAGTTCCCGAGTTCCCGGCGTTGAGGCTTGACGAAGGCATCTTCAATCCGCGAAGCCCGCGGCCGGGGATCTTCACACCTCCGGGGAAGTCCTCAATCAGAACGCCGAGCGCTTCAAGGCAGGATCGTGTGCTGAGGGGATCTTCAGCGCACGAGATGTTGCGGATGACGGAGACACCGCTGGATATGGCGCCGATGATGAGAGCCCGATGGCTAATCGATTTGTCGGGCGGGATTGAGAGCTCGCCCTTCAGGCCATGCGACGGTTGGACGGTAACCTCCATCGGCTCCTCCGTCGTGTCAGCGTGCGGATGTCTCCAACGCCGTCCTGGCGAAGAGAGACTCTCCGTCCATCTCTTCAGGCTTCGGGAGATTCATGAGGTCGAGGATCGTCGGCGCGATGTCCGCGAGTCTCCCCATCGGGCGCAGTGCGGCGTGGTCGCCATCCTTTACCACGATGAAGGGGACGAGGTTCGTCGTATGGGCTGTGTGCGGTTTCCCGTCGTCATCGATCATCATGTCCGCGTTGCCGTGATCGGCCGTGATGAGGGCGGCGAATCCGTTCTTCAATGCGACGGGTATGAGCCGCGCGAGGCAGGCATCCACGGTCTCGACAGCTTTGACGGCCGCCTCCATGATGCCCGAGTGTCCCACCATGTCGCAGTTGGCATAGTTGAGCACGACAAGCGAGTACTTCCCGGTTTTCAGCGCCCCGATAAGCCGGTCCGTCACCTCGGATGCGCTCATCTCCGGCTTGAGGTCGTAGGTTGGGACGTCTTTCGGCGATGGCACGAGGATGCGGTCCTCTCCGGGGAACGGGTCCTCCCTCCCGCCGCTGAAAAAGAACGTGACATGCGCATACTTCTCCGTCTCGGCGATCCGGAGCTGCTTCAACCCGAGCGCCGAGATGATTTCCCCGAGCGTGTGGACAAGGTACGACGGAGGGAATGCGACCGGGACTGTGAAGTCCTCATGGTATTGCGTCATGGTCGCGTAGTATAGGTCAAGCTTCCGCCGCGTGAACCTGTTGAAGTCCGGCACAATGAATGCCCCTGTGATTTCCCTGGCGCGGTCCGCGCGGAAGTTGAAGAAAATGACGGCGTCACCGTCGGAGACGGTCGCGGCCGGCTTCCCGTTCTCCTCCAAGACAATCGGCTGAACGAACTCGTCCGATTCCTGCCGGGCGTACGAGGCATTGACGGCCGCGATCGCATCAGCCGCGCGGATTCCACTTCGTTCGGTCATGGCGCGGTAGGCCCGCTCGACCCGTTCCCAGCGGTTGTCACGGTCCATGGCATAGAAGCGGCCCATGACGGTTGCAATCCTGCCGACCCCGATCTCGGCGCACTTGCCGAGAAGTTCCGCGATGTACCCCGTACCCGACTCAGGCGGCGTGTCCCTCCCGTCAAGAAGCGCGTGGATGTACACACGATCCACACCGCTGTCCCTCGCGAGTCTCAGGAGGGCATAGAGATGTGTGTTCATGCTGTGAACACCGCCGTTGGAGAGGAGGCCGATTAAATGAAGCGCGGAGGAGTTCCGTTTTACCTGCTCAACCGCCCCGAGGAACGCAGTGTTCTTGAAGAAATCGCCGAGCCTGATTGAGCGGTCGATCCGTGTGATCTCCTGGTAGACGACGCGGCCCGCGCCGATGTTCATGTGCCCTACTTCGGAGTTTCCCATCTGACCGTCCGGGAGGCCGACATCCTCTCCCGAAGCGTCCAGCTTCGTCCACGCATACGAGTTGAAGAGGAGATCGATGAACGGCTTCCGCGCGCGTGCGATCGCGCTCCGGGAGTCGTCCGTCGCTATTCCGAATCCATCGAGCACAATAAGGATCACCGGCATGACGGGGGTTTCCACAGCGCTATCCTCTCTGGTCGCAGGAAGCCCTCCCCGCCGGCAGCGCGGGGAGGGGGTGGGAGTGGGTCGTCAGTGTCTCTCTCGCCGGGGTCCGCCCTCATGAGGGCGTGGCCTGCCGTGCGATGAAGGCCTTCGCTGCTGCCCATCGCCCTCGCCGGACTGGTCGGGCGCAAGGATGGCCTTGCGGCTCACACCGATTTTCCCGTCCTCGTCGATCTTCACGATTTTCACTTCGATCTCATCGCCGACCTTTAGCACGTCCGAGACTTTCTCGACCCGGTTCACATCGATCTGCGAGATGTGAAGAAGAGCGTCCTTCCCGGGGAGGATCTCTACGAATGCCCCGAAGTCCGCGATGCGACGGACGGTCGCCTTGTAGACCTTTCCCATCTCGGGAACTTCAACGATGCGCTCGATCGCCTGCCGTGCCTTGTCGCTCGCCTCTTTTGAAGTCGACGCGATAATGATGCGGCCGTCATCCTCGATGTTGATCTCGGCGCCGCTCTCGGCGGTGATGGCGCGGATCGTCTTCCCGCCCGGCCCGATGACCGCACCGATCATGTCGATCGGGATCTGGATGGTGGTGAGCCGGGGCGCGTAAGGGGAAAGCTCCGCCCTCGGCTCGGGGAGCGCTGCGTTCATGATCCCGAGGATGTGAAGCCGTCCGGCGAGTGCTTGCTCAAGCGCCGTCGACATGATCTCAAACGAGATCCCCTTGATCTTGATGTCCATCTGGAACGCCGTGATGCCGTCGCTGGTGCCTGCCACCTTGAAGTCCATGTCGCCCAGATGGTCCTCGTTCCCGAGGATGTCGGTGAGGACGGCGTAGTGTTCTTCCTCCTTCACGAGCCCCATGGCGATCCCCGCCACCGGCTTGCGGAGCGGCACACCGCCGTCCATGAGGGCGAGGGTTCCCGCGCACACGGTCGCCATGGATGACGATCCGTTGGACTCGAGGATGTCGGAGACGATCCGGATCGTGTAGGGGAACTCCACTTCAGGCGGAAGCATGTTCTTCAGTGACCGCTCCGCGAGGTTCCCGTGCCCGATCTCGCGCCGCCCCGGGGAGCCGATCCTGCGCACTTCGCCCACGGAGAATGGAGGGAAGTTGTAGTGAAGCATGAAGCGCTTCGTCATGTCGGGCAGGAGGCCGTCGATCCTCTGTTCATCTAACTTCGTCCCAAGCGTAGCGGTGGACAGGCTCTGCGTTTCCCCGCGTGTGAAGAGGGCGGATCCGTGCGTACGCGGGAGGAGTCCGACTTCGATGCTGATCGGCCTCACCTCGGTGAGTCCGCGGCCGTCAAGCCGTCTTCCCTCCGAGAGGATCATCGCACGCATGTCCTCCTTTTCAATGTCGTGGAGGATCGCGGCGATGCCATGCGCGCGCTCTGGATACTTCTCAGCAAGGGCGGCCTGCACCTCGTCTGCCAGGGCCTGCGTTCGGAGGATGCGCTCCTCCTTCTTGAGAGGCGAGTGCGTGAGATCGTGAATGCGGGTTGCCGCCAGGGCCTTTACATCGGCGACCAACGACTCGTCGACCGTGGCAGGCGGAACAGCCCGCTTTGGTCTCCCGGCCTCGGCGCGGAGCTCGTTTTGAAGATCGCAGATCTGGCGGAGGTAGCCGCGCGCGAACTTCAGAGCCTCGACCATGTCCGCCTCTGAGATCTCCTTCCCTTCTCCTTCGACCATCACGATGGAATCGGCGGAGCCGGCGACGGTGATGTCCATGTCGCTCTGCTGAAGCTGGGAAAACGTCGGGTTGATGACGAGTTCCCCGTTGACCCGGCCCACCCTGACCTCGGAGACCGGACCGTCGAACGGGACGTCGGAGATCATGAGGGCGGCGGATCCGCCGATCGCGCCCAGGATATCGGAGTCGTTCTCCTGGTCAGAGGAGAAGACCGTCGCGATGACCTGCGTCTCATAGCACCAGGTCTTCGGAAAGAGGGGACGGATGGGCCGGTCGATCAGCCGCGCGGAGAGAACCTCCTTCTCCGTCGGTCTCCCTTCCCGTTTGAAGAAGCCGCCCGGGATCTTCCCGGCTGCCGACGTCTTCTCCCGGTAGTCGACCGAGAGGGGAAGAAAATCACGCCTCTCGACTGGCTCCTTGCTCGTGACAACCGTGACGAACACGATTGTATCGCCGTACCGGACCATGACGGCCCCGCCGGCCTGCTTGCCCAGCTTTCCGGTCTCGAGTGTCAGAATCCGTCCGCCAATTTCCAACGTCTTTGTTTGTACCATTCTTGCTCACCTCTCTTAGGGGAAAACCAGTTACTTCCGGATCCCGAGTTCTTCAATGATTCTGCGGTAGCGCTGGATGTCCTTGTTGCTCAAATATGTCAACAGCCGCCGCCGCTTCCCGACCATTCGGAGGAGACCAACACGCGAGTGGTGGTCCTTGATGTTGTTTTCAAAGTGCGCCGCGAGCTCGTTGATCCTCGCGGTAAGGATCGCGACCTGGACTTCAGGTGACCCGGAGTCCTTCTCGTTCTTGCCGTACTTCTTCAGGAGTTCCGTCGTTTGCTCCCTCGTGACTGCCATGGATTCAATCCTCCTTGGTGACAATGCATCCGTTCATGGTATCAAGAACCGCTGATATCCGTCTGCTGCCTGCGGCCCGGAGTGTTCCGCAGAACCGGAATGCAACCCTGCGAATGTGTCACCCCCCGCCGGCGGCTTCCCCGGTGTGTTTCAGCAGTGTCCTGCACTTTTCCTCGTCTCTTCGCATTTCCGCAACAAGCTCCTCCGCGGTGTCGAATCTCCGCTCGTCGCGTATCCGTTCCAGAAACTCCACTGAAACAGTCCCGCCATAGAGATCTTCATCGATGTCGAAGATGTGAACCTCCACCACCCTCTCGTGGTCTGTCGTGAACGTGGGTCGTGTCCCGATGCTCATCATCCCGAACCCCGTCCATGCCGGACGGTACACCCTCACGAAGTAGATTCCGTTCCCCGGAACAAGCTTCTCCAGGGCCTTGGGCCGAAGGTTCGCTGTGGGGTAGCCGAGGGCGCGGCCGCGCCGATCGCCGTGCACAACCCTCCCGCCCAGCCGGTAGGGCCGGCCGAGCATCTCTCCAGCCTTCGCGACATCACCGCTGAGAAGCGCCCTTCTGATCTTCGTGCTGCTCACGACTTCGCCGCCGATACTGAGCGCGGGCATGGCAGTGACCGAGAAGCCGTACCGCTCGCCCATCGCCTTGAGGTCCGCGATGCCGGCGCTCCGGTCCTTGCCGAACATGTGGTCATATCCGACGACGGCCTCCCGGACACCGATCCCTTCGACGACATAGCGCCGGTAGAATTCCTCCGCCGAAAGCCTCGAGAACTCGTACGTGAACGGGATGACACGGCAGAGATCGATACCATGCGATGCGATGAGCTCACACCGTTCTTCGTGCGTTGTCAGGAGTTGCAAGTCCGCTCCACCCTTCCCGAGGACAAGCTTCGGGTGCGGATCGAAGGTGACCACGACTGTCCGCCCGCCCCGCTCTTCGACCCGGCGCCGCATTTCGTCCAAAATCTCCTGGTGCGCACGGTGGACACCGTCGAACATTCCCACCGTAACCACGGAATCAGGAACCCGGTCAATCTCCTCCTGCGGTGACACGATGCGCATCAGGAGGCTGCCTCCACCGCTGCGGCGGAGGCCGGAGCGAGTCTCTGCTCAAGCTCTTCTATCGTAAATGCATCGGACACGTGGAACGGTCCGACCTGCGTGCGCCTGAGTACGGTGAGGACGGCGCCGCAACCGAGACGGCTCCCAAGGTCATCGACGAGTGTGCGGATGTACGTCCCCTTCGAGCAACGGACCCGGAACTCAATCTCGGGCAGACGCACTGCGGTGGGAGCGAATTCGCTGACGATCACACCCCTCGGTTTTCGCTCGACGACGCGGCCCTTGCGGGCATAACGGTAGAGCGGTTTCCCCCGCACCTTTGCCGCCGAAAACATCGGGGGCATCTGTTCAATTTCACCCACAAACGCACTGAAGGCCGCGTGCACTTCCTCGTTTGTCAACGTGGGCACAGGCTGCTCGCTCACCACCGTCCCCTCGAGATCGAACGTCGTCGTTCGCCTGCCGAGCTCGAGGGTCCCCGTGTACTCCTTGTCGTAGCCTGTGATTTGCATGAGGTCGCGCGTACGGGGGCCTGTGGCAAGGACGAGGAGGCCGGTCGCGAGAGGGTCGAGCGTCCCTCCGTGCCCCGCCTTGACACCTGAGAGGAGGTAGCGCACCTTGCGGACGACCATGAACGACGTCCAGCCCCGCGGCTTGTCGACAAGCAGGATCGTGCCCGCTTCAGCAGTGGGAGGGACAGGATCACTCATGCCCCTGTCCGGCGTCGTGGATTTTCCTGAGGATGGTATTAATGGCATCAACGCGGTCGAGCGTATCATCAACCTGAAAATCGATCTCCGGGGCATATCGCGTCCTCAGCCTGGAGGCGATGAAGGAACGGATGTGCTTCTTCTCCTCGTCGAGTGCCGCGAACGCAGTCTTCCGGGCCTCATCGTTTCCGTAGAGGCTTACGTACACCTTCGCGTGCCGGAGATCGCCGCTCACAACGACCTCGGTAACGGTGATCATGCCGTATGACGGGTCGCTGAACTCCCGTTCAATGTACCCTCCCAGTTCCTCTTTGATGACTGAGGCGACCCTGTCGGTTCGAATTGACATGCCTTCCTCATTGCGCAAGTGTACGCTTCGTTTCGACGATCTTGAAGGCTTCGATGACGTCTCCGACCTTGATGTCGTTGTAACCCTCAAGACCGATCCCAAACTCGAACCCGGTCTCGACCTCATGGACATCGTCCTTGAAGCGTTTGAGGGAGGCGATACCACCGTCGAAGATCACGATGCCGTCTCGGACAAGACGGACTTTGTTGTTTCGCACCATCTTCCCGTCCTGCATGTAACAGCCGGCGATCGTTCCCACCTTCGATACCTTGAACGTCTCCCGGACGACTCCGGTCCCGAGGACCTCTTCTTTCATCTCCGGCGCCAGGAGCCCTTCGAGAGCCTTCCGGACATCGTCGATGACGTCGTAGATGATGGTGTAGAGCCGGATGTCGATCTCTTCTTCCTCGGCAAGCTTCCGCGCGTTGAGGTGCGGCCGGACGTTGTAACCAATCACGACGGCTCCCGACGCGGCAGCAAGGAGGACGTCCGACTCTGAGATCGCCCCGACTCCCCGGTGAAGCACGTTCACCTTCACCTCATCGTTCGAAAGTTTCATGAGCGCGTCGGAGAGCGCCCCGACAGAACCATCCACGTCCGCCTTCACGATGATCGGCAGGTCCTTCACCTCGCCTGCCTTGATCTCCTTCGAGAGATCATCGAGCGTGACGCGGTGGAGCTGACGGAACTGCTGCTCGCGTTTCAGCTGCTGCCTGCGCAGGCTGATCGCCCGGACATCGCTCTCGTGCTCCATTGCAGCGAAGACATCTCCCGCCTGGGGCATGCCGTCGAATCCGACGACCTGGACCGGCGTGGAGGGCCGCGCCGACTCGACGCGGTTGCCTCGCTCATCGAACATGGCGCGGACCTTCCCGCCATAGACCCCTGCAACGAATGGGTCACCCACCCTGAGCGTCCCCTTCTGGACGAGGACCGTACCGACAACACCGCGGCCGCGGTCGAGTTTCGCCTCGACGACGGCACCCCGGGCCCGGCGGATGCGGTTCGCGCGCGTCTTGAGGATCTCCGCCTCGAGAACGATTTTCTCAAGGAGGACGTCAACGTTCTTCCCGGTTTTGGCGGAGAGCTCCACGGACTGGTACTTCCCGCCCCACTCCTCCACGAGGATGCCGTGCTCCGAAAGCTGCTGGCGGATCCTCTCAGCGTTCGCGGTCGGCTTGTCGATCTTGTTGATCGCGACGATCACAGGGACCTTCGCCGCGAGGGCGTGGTTGATCGCTTCAATGGTCTGAGGCATGACGGCATCGTCCCCGGCCACGACGAGGATCACGATGTCGGTGAGCTGGGCGCCCCGGGCGCGCATCGCCGTGAACGCCTCGTGCCCCGGAGTGTCGAGGAATGTGATCTGCCCTCCGTTCGGAAGAGAGACCTGGTACGCACCGATGTGCTGCGTGATTCCTCCGGCTTCGCCTGCGACGATGTTGCTCTGACGGATGTGGTCGAGAAGCGATGTCTTCCCGTGATTGACGTGCCCCATGATTGTTACGACGGGGGGGCGAGGCTCGAGCGTCTCCGGAGGATCGGGACTGTCCTCAAAGACATCAACTGCAAACTCCTCGGCGAACTCGACCTGCTTGTCGTATTCGCCGGCGACAAGCGTGATCGTGTCCCTGTCAAGCCTCTGGTTGATCGACACGAAGAGGCCGAGCTCGAGGCACTTCGAGATGACCTCGGCAACCTCAACGCCGATGAGCCGGGCGAGTTCGCCGGCGGTCGCGAACTCCGCAATACGGAGCTTCGCCTCCTCCTGCACACGCTCTTGCTCGGCGCGGGCGTCCTCTTCCGCCCGCTCCTTCCG
This sequence comes from Ignavibacteriales bacterium CG07_land_8_20_14_0_80_59_12, assembly GCA_002779395.1. Taxonomy (GTDB): domain Bacteria; phylum Bacteroidota; class Ignavibacteria; order 0-14-0-80-59-12; family 0-14-0-80-59-12; genus 0-14-0-80-59-12. The sequence continues at coordinate 9,674 of PEWR01000077.1, read as the reverse complement.
CTTCCGGCGGCGCACCGAAGCACGTGCCGCGACGGAAGACTCTTCCATCGTCGCGAGCGTGCGCCGGATGGTTTTCTCCACCTCCTGCTGGTCGACGGGCGCGGCCCGCGCCCGGCGGCGCTTTTTCTTCGCAGGCTCTTCGACCACCTCGGTCGGAGCCTTGACCTTCTTCGCCTCTTCGCGAATCCTCTTTTTCTTCTTCTTCCTCTTCTTCTTCGACGGCTCGGCTTCGACACCCGCCTCCGCTGCGCCGGGTTCAGCCGCTTTTGCAGGTTTCGTCTCAAGATCCATGCGGCCGACGACTTTCAGACCGCGAAGCTTCCTCGTACCGAAGAGGTGGCCTGTCTTTTCGGCGGGTTTCGCCTCTTCAGCGGCCTCCGGTCGAGTGGCCACCGCCGAAGCCTCTTCAACCTCGCTGGCTTCGGCAGAAACCTCAGCCTCGGGCATCGCCGCTGTCTCGGCGACACCCTCCCCCGATGTTTCGGTGACCGGGGCCATAGGACCCCCCCCTGCCTGTTCTCCTTCACCGGCCTCGCTTGGAGCAACTTCCAACGCAGGAGCCGGGGGCGCGGCTTCGGCATAAGCCTTCTCGGCCGGCTTCGGGGCGCGCTCCTTCCTGCGCTTCTCCTCCGCTGGAGCCGGGACCGCTTCCTCGGCCTTCTTCTCGATCTTCTGATGCTGTTCCCGGAACCGCCTCACCTTCTGCTGGTGACGCTCCGCAGTCTCCTTGTCCTTCTTGAAGTGGACGGAGATCTCTCTCGCGAGAGCCTCATCGACAGTCGAGGTCGGCCGAAGTTTCTCCTTGTGTCCCTTCTTCTCGAGAAACTCGGCGATCGTCGGAATGCTTACGTTGAGCTCCTTGGCAAGCTTGACAAGGCGGATCTTTCCTTCAACGGACTCAGCCACCTACAATCCTTTCAAGCCACTATCACTGTCGTTCAGACGCCCTCGTTCTTCGAGGCATCCAGGGTCGACCCAGGCGGCTCCCCGCCTGTCGTCTTCTCCTCTTCGGATGCGTCTTCGTCCGCGTCACCGAGTTCCTCCTCCTCCGTTTTCGCCGCTTCAGCCGCCGGCGCTTCCTCTTCTTCCTTCTCCTTTGTTTCTTCCTCCTCCTTCGTTTCCGCTACTTCACCGGAAGCCGTTTCCTCTTCTTCCTCCTCCTTTGTTTCCGCTACTTCACCGGAAGCCGTTTCCTCTTCCTCCTCCCCTTCGAGCTCCTCCCTCATCATTGCAGTGATCTCGTCAAGCCGTTCCGCGGTGAGTCCTTCAATCTTCAGGATCTCTTCCCGCTTCGCACTGAGGAGCTCCTGCACGGTATCGTACCCGGCCTCGATGAACTGAAGGTAAAGGGTTTCACCGAGTTCCTCCTTGAACTCGATGAGCTCAATGTCATACTCGGGTTCCTCGCGCTCTTTCACCACGTTGAGCTCATATCCGGTCAGCTTCGACGCCAGGCGGATGTTCTGGCCATTGCGTCCGATCGCGAGCGCGAGCTGCTCGTTCGGCACAACCACTGTCGCCTTCTTTGCTGCCTTGTCGATCTCGACCCGCACGGGGCGCGCGGGCGAGAGCGCTCGTGCAATGTACGACGATGGCTCATCGCTGTAGTTCACGACGTCGATGTTCTCGTTGCTCAGCTCCCGAACGATGGCATGGATGCGCACTCCCTTCATTCCGACGCAGGCGCCGACGGGGTCGATCCTGTCATTGTGCGACTCGACAGCGACTTTTGCGCGCTCGCCGGGTTCACGGGCGATTGCCTTGAGCTCGATGATACCGTCGAACACCTCCGGGATCTCAAGCTCGAAAAGCTTCCGGAGGAATGCAGGATCGGCGCGGGAGATGATGACCGACGGCCCGCCGCTGTCCCGGCGCACCTCCTTGACGAGGGCCCGGAGCGTGTCACCCTTCCGGTAGCGCTCGCGGAAGATCTGCTCCTGCTTCGGCATGACGAGCTCGTTCCGGTTATGGATGACGAACACTTCCCCCCTTCTGACCTGGTAAATCTCCCCAACAACGATCTCGCCGATAATCGAACTGTACTCTCTGTAGATCGTTTCTTTCTCGATCTCCTTGATGCGCTGGTTAAGGTTTTGCTTCGCACTTGCAATAAGGCGGCGCCCGAAGCTCGAAAGGTCCATTTCCTCGACGAACTCTTCGCCGACTTCGATCGGGTCTGATGATTTCTGCCGCGCCGTCTCGAGATCGATCTCGAGATTTGCATCGTTCACCGTTTCGACAACAGTCCGCTCGAGGTAAATCGCAATGTCTCCACGCTCCATGTTCACGACGATGTCGAACCGGGCGTCCGGTCCGTACTTCTTCCTCATCAACATTGAGAATATGTCCTCGACGATTCCCGACAGGATATCCCGGTCGATCCCCCTCTCGCGGACCATCTGGGCGAATGATTCAACGATCTCGTAGTTCATGGTTTCCTCCACACGGACATTCTTGCCGCTCCGTCGTTCCCCGCCGCCCGGTTCAGCCCTTGAGCGATGGCTGAACCTTCGTCTCGACGATGGAGTCGAACGGGATTTCGACGAGCCCTTTCGATGTCTGGACAGCGATGTGCAGAGCGTCGTAAGCGGTAAGTCGCCCTGCAGCCTCAGTCACGACGCTCCCTTCGCGGTATCGAACATGCACAAGCCGTCCGATATTCCTCGGGTACTGGCGCGCGAACTTCAACGGCCTGTCGAGCCCGGGGGACGAGACCTGGATGCGTCCTGGACCCACCGACATCAGCCCGGATTGCAGGAGGGGTGCGATACGCCTGCTGATATCGGCGCAGCGGTCCACGGTGATCCCCGCTTCGGTGTCGACACACATTTCAAGCACAGCGCTCCTCGGCTCGCCTCTCAAGACGAGATCAACGAGGAATGCACCGGCCTCTTCGACAGCGGGCTCCACAAGCTCCCGGATTTTCAGTACGTCTGGTCGTTCCATAACGCCCTAAAAAAAATAGCCCAGTTCCGGGCTATCTAAACCTATACAATATACGTTTCGTACGTCTCAGTTGCAAATTCCCGTCGATTCATGCCCGGCAGAGCTGGGGGATGAGTTTTCCGCTTCGCTTCAAACACATCTGCTGCAGGGGAACCCACCGTCGAGGTTCTCCGAATTCTTCTCTTCCATGGCCTTATTCTCGGTAGTGTCCGAATTTCATGCTAAGCGGCTCGCTTCGATGCACTATTCATCCCGAGAAGTTCTTCCTACGTCCAAACGTGCCTGCTGATGCCCGCCTGTCCTACTGGTGTCACCCTCAGCGCTTGATGAGCACCCTTGAAGTTGCAGTGGAAAAAGTGAAGTGCGACACCGGCCGCGGCTTCTGCCGGACAATGGCCCGGCGTATTTCTCTGACGAGCCGCGAAAGTATCTCCAGTCCAAGGGGAAGGCCAGACGCACGGATCGCCGGCGGACCTGTGCTTCGGAAGGCATCAGGAGATCATCACACGAGGGGAACAACTCAAGCGGCAGACACTGAAGGCAAGGAAGTACTACAATCTATCAGCCAACAACACACTGACTACAGTCACGCACCTAATCAATCTATCTCTCAACGTCGCTCACAATCTGTCCAGAACGTTCTGAAGACATACACTCTGCATACACACCGCAACCACGAAGGCCACATCATCTGTAGGCTCGTCGAGCAAGAACTGTGGGGGTGGGCAACCTTTCCTTACTCCACCGCGAGAAGTGCCACAGAACCAATCTCGCTGATCCTCTCGAGAACGTAGAGCCTCGCGTCAGAGCCCAGAGCTGGAGCGCATCTGTTTTCCTCGTGAAGGAGACAACTTTCTAATGAGCCAAAGGCTCATCAGCCTCTTGCTGATTATTCTTTGAAAGATAATTCAAAAATTATATCTGCTATTGAAAGCAATATCCCATCTATGATAATTTGGAGATCTTGCTGAATTAATTTCATCTGTTGCTTTCCATTACTGTCTCAAAACTCAACCTCAAACCCGCCAACAGGGAAAAAGCCGAATTGGTACACTGTCTCAATTGTTCCATCACTCCGGTAGTTCTGATAGAAAATGTTTTTCGTGTTGAAAACATTCTGTATCGCAATATACACGTTGATGTTCCATGTTTGGAAATAAAACCGACTGATCCACTGAATATCCAGTCTGCTGTAGTTCGGGTATCGCACTGAGTTTATTTCATCCGTATCAATCCACGCGGCATTTGACCATTTCATCCCGCCCTCCCGGAATTGCTTCCAAGTAACATAATTCTTCGGTGTGTATACATGCCCCGTCTGAAAACGATATTTAAAACTTACTTCCATCTCATTTGAAATCGGTAAGATGTACGATGGATATTTGATGAAGAATGGTGATTCATTTAGCCAGTCTCGCAATCCTCTTACAACATGTCCTCCTACAACCGTAACGATTGCAGTATAATCATAATCCGATGGATACCAATTTACTTTTTTGGGGACGCGCGGGTCAGCATCTTCTGTCTTCGAGAGAGAAAGACTCGCTGTGCCAAACAAATCCTTCACTTGCTTCTGTTCAAGGGAAAATTCTAAACCGTAGGAACGTCGTCTGCCGACAGTAAGATTCCTATCTGACCAAAATGTATCGATTGCCGAATAGATAAAATTTTCTCTGATAGAGATGTTTGAGTATTTCTTGTAATACCCTTCAATGTTTAACTTCAATCCATCAGCGAGGATATGCTCGAACGAAAGAACTGCATGATCAGCGTACATGTAATCGAGATGTTTGTTGTATCCAATTTGAAGTCGATCACCATAAAATGGGAACGGATGTGTTTGTCGGTATCTGCCGGCAGCAAGTGTTAGCGTAGTGGTAGGAGGGAAAAGCTGATATGCAAAACTTAAACGTGGTGAAAAACTTCCTTTTCCAGGATATGTAAAATGATCATACCGTAAACCAAAGGTGAGCGCGAGTTTGGGAGCTATTCTGAATTTATCGCTCGCATAAAGGAAGTATTTTGATTCTTCTCCGAACTTGATTGTTTGCTCAAATTTCCCCTCAGGTATGATGATTGGTCCGGCTTCAAAGATTCTATCTTGGTCGAAGTCGTAATGGGATGTATCGGCGTGAACCCAAACACTATTTTTCCATAATCTGGAAGTTTGAATTTGTCCGCCAAGCGATAACTCATGTTTTGGATGGAGTTGGTAGAACACATCATACCGTGCAGCGAGAAAAGATTCACTTGAATGATTTAAAAAGATCGGTATCGTATTTAGCTTTGTGTATTCGAGAACTTCACCAGATGACCCACGAACCCGTCGAGTAAAATCTGAGTGGACATCAACATTGTAGGTAGAACCAACTGTGTAAAGTGTCAGAACGGAAAATCCTTTCTTACCCCAAAGACTTTGCCAGTTGAGTCCGGCGACATACTGCTTGTTAAACGGATAAATCCGTTCGACGCTGGAAGAATCAGTAATATTTTTCCGCAGTTCATCTTTTTCTTTCGGGTCACCTTCGATTGTAATCTTGCTTTCACCATAGAGAAAATTGAACTTCAATCTTTGGTCGGGAGAAAGATCGTACACGAATTTTCCCTGCGTATCCCAATATTTTGGAACTGCGGTGAGTGAGAGTGCCGACATACCCATGACCTTGTCGACTACTTCAAGAAGACTCTTACGAGCAGAAAAGATGTAAGAGCCATTTCCATTTGCAAAACCGCCTTCAAATAGCGTCCCGATTCCCGCCATGTTGAATCCTAAGTTAGAGGAAAAACCAATATTGCGGTTTCCTTCACGAACGGTGATGTTCATGACTGAGGAGGATTTGTCGCCAAACTGTGCAGGGAAACCTCCGGCGGAAAATTGTACGTCCTGAATCATGTCAGCATTGACCATATTGATGGGACCGGCAGAGTTGTATTGACTTGAATAATGGTTGATGGAGGGAATTTCCATGTTATCCATCACGGTGAGATTCTCGAAAGGCGATCCACCACGAACAATCAGTTCATTTATGTTATCGTTCGAGCTGGCGACGCCGGGAAGAATTTGCACTACGCGCTGGACATCCTGAATGCTTCCGGGTGAGCGACGGATTTCGGAGCGGTCAAGGAAGTTCGAGCTTACGGGTGAAATGAGTTCACTATGACTAAAGTAATTTGCTTGGACTGTAACTTCACCAGTCTCAATGACAGTCTGTGCAAGTCGGACATGGACAGGAATTTGTCGTCCCGTTGAAACAACCACATTCGTCACAACCTGTGTCTCGTAACCGATGAGTGTAACTTTAAGGCTATATGTTCCAACTTCAAGCTTACTAATATTGAATTTACCAAGAGTATCAGTTGAAGTTCCTATTGTTGGCATTTTAGGAAACCGATCACTTTGCGACAAAACGATTATGTTAGCGAGGTAAAGTGGTTCTTGTGTAGAAGCGTCCATAACGGTACCAGCAATTCCGCCTTTGTATGTTTGGGCACTGAGGTGAGTTATCAATAGAAGAATCGTGAAAGTAAAAATAGTAAGTTTCATATCGTTTGCTCCACATTTTTGATTATTTGAATTCTTGTCTCTTTTCGTTAAGAAAGTTGTTATTGATCGAGATCATTCTAACACCTACAGGTAATCGGTGGCAGGCCCATCATACGCGTGTGAGCAGCGTGCCTCGCAGGCAATTCACCAAAGAACAGTCACAATGTCAATACATAGAAGGGGATTTGCAAATCTCAACGTTTTCGACAATATTGACTCCGTGATGTTCAGTCTCGACAGATGATACTCATTTCCATACCCTCGGGTCCTTTTGAGACAAACGGTTACCTTCTCTGCGCAGGTGAGGGGCAGGGTGCGGTTGCAGTTGACGTCCCGCCGGGCTCCGCCGAACGATTCCTCGCTGAAATTCGGAAATGTTCCTCCCGGCTCATCCGGATCATCAATACGCACGGACACTGGGACCACACCGCGGACGATGAACGGCTCCGGGACGCGACCGGTGCACCCGTTTTCATCCATCGCGAGGATGCTAAGCTGCTCGCCGACCCTGCGGCAGTGCTCCCCGGGTTTCCTTTCCGAGCTTCACCGATCGCACCCGACGGCTATCTTGAGGACGGCACAACGATCGAGGAAGCGGGGCTGCATGCCATCCACACGCCCGGACACACGCCTGGCAGCATTTGCCTCTACTCCCCCGCTGAGGGATTCCTCTTCTCCGGAGATACCCTCTTTGCCGGTTCGATCGGCCGGACCGATCTTCCCGGCGGAGATCAGGAAACCCTGATGCTTTCCATCCGGACAAGGCTCCTCACGTTGCCTCCCGCGACAAAGATTCTCCCGGGACACGGACCCGCATCGTCTATTCAATGGGAGCGGACATACAATCCGTTTGTCGGCCTTGGCACCGAAGTGACGTAACCGCCTCTGACGAACCACTACACCACCTCGAGTATCAGAAATGGACCAGGTGCGAGAATTCTCCGAGAATGACGTTCAGGCCGTCGCGGCGCTCTTCCAGAGAGTCTTTCGCCGTGTGCGACGCGGCTTCGATGGTCGCGCCTGGATCTGTGTCCAGAATAGCGTTCGAGAACAGCATCGGAGATAGAGCCCCTTCACCGGCTTGCGTGGTTTCTCAAGGAATTTACGAAAATGCGCGTGCGATCCAATGACTTACAGCGGCAGCGGGTCGTGTCGGCAGAACCTCGCCGGCCCCAGAAATGCCCGTGCCCGCTACATGCAGGGACTCGATTCAACAGGCAAGGCCACCACGAAAGGGCTCAACGTGTGTCGGTGGAGAGGCGGTAGCGGAGGATCCGGTTGTTGTCCGTGTCGGCGATGTAAAGTGTGCGGTCGAAATACGCCACCCCCATCGGATGGTTGAGAGCCTTGTTCGACTTCGCGGGTCCGAATGACTCGCGCAAGATTTCTCCCCTCGAGTTCATCTTCACAAGGCTGTCGAGTCCGGCATCCACGACATAAATATTGCCGCGATCGTCGACCGTCACACCCTCGGGCCGGCTGAAGAAGTTGTCGGTGACGATTGCCTTGCCCGCATCTCCGATCTGGCTGAACCGGGACTCCCAGCTCGGGACGCTGAAATCACCTCCTCCCCTAAAGGTGAGCCACTGCACCTTGTAGAGACTCTGTGATCCGGTTTGCGTAAGGATGAAGTCGGTCGGGTACCGCCGATCGTTGAACGTCGTGATGCCGCTCGGGTTGTCGAGGACGGTCAGCCCGGTCCCTCCGATCTGAAGTATCGGAGAGACATCGATAAGATCACGGGGATAGAGAAGGTCGCTCTTGTTGAAATGGAGGATCCCCTGGTCGGGGTCAACGGGACTCGCGTTCTCGGGTCCAGTGCGTGTGACATAGTAACTGTTGTCCGCGAGTGCGGCGATGCCCGAGTAAGCTCTCATCGACTTGGTTAGCGGCTCGTGGTACACGATCTCGACCGGAGCGGCACCGATGTCGTGCGAGACATTGAAGAGGCGTATCTTCGCGATCGCCGCGAGCATGATGCTCCGGCCCGCCACCACGGTGTCGAAAGAGCACGCCACCAGGAGGTCGAAACGATGATCCTGCGTGACGGCCACCGGGTGCCGTACCGGTTTCGACCTGCCGAGGATATTGCCAGCAAGATCCATCATCACGATCCGGTCGTTGTCGGTATCGGCAACGTAGAGGAGGAAATCGAACCCGATACGGAGGTCGTGGGGCTTGTTGAATCCGCTCCAGAGAGGCGACTGGAGAATGTACAGCGTGTCCCCTACAATCCCCGCGCTTGAGGTCACGGGAAGTTGATCCATGTTGAATTGCTCACCGCAGCCGGAGAGTGACCACCATGCTGCGATCAGAAGGCACGACGCCGTTAGCGGCAGCTGCGCAAAGGATCGAGCCGATATTCGATTCGACTTCATTCCTACAAACCGATTGTCAGTGTGAAGCGGTGAACGTCACCGAGTCGCCCGAAGCTCGCGAATGAATAGTCGGCACCGACGCGGGCGCTCCCCACGGGGGCTGAGACCCCACCTCCAAAAGTAATATTCTGCTCGTCAACGTTGAACCGGTAGCCCCCCCGGGCGAGAAGAGCGAAGCCGAGCGGACTCTTCCACTCGTACTCGGATCCGAAAGACACGTTTTCCGAATTGTCATTCGGATGGTTGAGCTGGAGCGATGCCGTGACTCTCTGGCTCTCGGTCTGAACAGGTTCGAAAGCGAAACCGATGCGGAAGGTGGTCGG
>PEWR01000077.1:0-393 GCA_002779395.1 Ignavibacteriales bacterium CG07_land_8_20_14_0_80_59_12 | reverse complement strand
GACGACGGAGAAGCGGCTCGTTCCCAGACCCATCCAGTAGTACGTACCGAGGTCGACGGTGAAACCGCGGATTGAAACACCGGCGAGCGTCTCCTGCACGTACCTCACGCTCACCCCGGCACTGAACTGCTCTGTCAGCTTGCGGGCATAGGTCGCGGCGATGCCGATGTCGCTGAATGTGAAGTACTCGCCGGTGCCCGTCGGATTCGTCTCCGTCGTCACCGGCATGTCATCGCTCGTGAGCGATATGACGGAGAGGCCGACGGCGTCGTCCTTCGTCAGGTGGTAGACGGCCCCGGCGAATTCGTGGTTGAGCCCGACAAGCCAGCTCGAGTGGGAGAACGTCGCGGAGTTCTCCGGCGACTGTGCCACGCCGGCCGGATTCCAGAAGAG
>PEWR01000052.1:2314-9198 GCA_002779395.1 Ignavibacteriales bacterium CG07_land_8_20_14_0_80_59_12 | reverse complement strand
CCGTTGAGAAAATCTCTTCAGCGCTCGGCTCTACGCCCTGCTGCTCTGACCGCTCAAGCCTCCGTCGGCGCCTCATCGCCCGGTTCATCTGCACCTTCAGCTTCTCTGAATCGAGGATAAGCGCATCGAAGGCCGTCGTGACCGCAGTGGAGAGATCCTCAGCAGACCTGGAAGCGCGAAGGACCTTTCGGGGCACTTTCAACGTTAGATCGCACACGAACTCGTACTTGCGCGGAGCCTTCTCGATGGAAACGGTGAGCCAAACCGTTTCGTCCTGGTACTCCGGAAACCTCCGCCGGAGCTTTTCGATCTTTCGGTCAATGACCTTCCGCAAGGATTCGTGGACCTCGATACCATTGAACTGAGTGTTGAGGCGCATACGCGTTTCCTCCTTTCACATGACTTCGAGATCATCGGGGGGAAGTGCAAACGTCGTGCCGGAAATGATATGGACAAGGTGTGGCGTTCTTGGCTGGCTTTGAGGAGTCCGGACAGGGCACGATGATGAATTGCGACATCATGGCATCCCCTCTCTGAATACATTACATACATTCTGACAGAGTTGCAACTCTCGGGGTTTGATTATCGTCCGACGTTGCCCTATATTCACTTGTGACGGCCCGGCTACAAGGTATGAGAATCCTTCGCATCCTCCTGTTTTCTGTCGCCCTGACATCCGTCCCGGCTCGAACGGGGCAGTCGACTCCCACTGCGATCCTGATGAAGGTCGACGGGATGATCAATCCGGCGTCCGCGGACTTCATCCACACGACGCTGAAAGATGCCGCCGAATCGGGTGCCGTCTGCGTGATCATAGAGCTGAATACGCCGGGCGGACTCCTGAAATCCACGCGTCTCATTGTCTCCGATATCCTCGCTTCCCCCATCCCGGTCGTTGTGTACGTTGCTCCCGGGGGTGCCCAGGCGGCGTCTGCCGGCGTGTTCGTCACACTTTCGGCGGCGATTGCGGCCATGGCACCGGGAACGAACATCGGCGCCGCCCACCCGGTAGGTCTCGGAGAGGGACAGCAGGACACCATCATGATGCAGAAGGCGACGAACGATGCCGCCGCATTTGTCCGCACCATCGCTGAGAAACGCCACCGCAATGTCAGGTGGGCAGAGGAGGCCGTGCGGAAGAGCCTCTCCATCACCGAGACCGAAGCACTGAAGAGCCACGTCATCGACCTCATCGCAAAGGACACGCGCGACCTCCTCACGCAGATCGACGGCAGATCCGTCGAGACGGGGACGGGAACGACCATCCTGAAAACGGCGGATGCGAAATTTGAGACGGTCGAAATGGGGTTCAAGCTCCACATCCTCGACCTCCTCAGCGACCCGAACATAGCGTACCTCCTCCTCATGATCGGGTTCTACGGCATTCTTTTCGAGCTTTACAATCCCGGCGCCATTTTCCCGGGAGTCCTCGGCGTCATCAGTCTCCTCCTCGCATTCTACGCGCTCCACACGCTGCCGGTGAACTACGCAGGCCTCGCACTTATCATCTTCGGGATCGTTCTCTTCATCCTTGAGCTGAAGATCACAAGCCACGGCATCCTCACCGTCGGGGGCGTCCTTTCACTCCTCCTCGGATCACTCATGCTCATCAATATCCAAACGCCTATGGAAGTCGTCTCAATTTCGCTCAGCGTCATCATACCTGTCGTCCTCTTCACCGCCGCTTTCTTCGCCTTCGCCTTCGGGATGGCGATCCGCGCGCACCGGAAGAGACCGACGACGGGCATCGAAGGAATGATCGGCGAGCGGGGTGTCGCTCTCTCGCGGCTGGACCCCGATGGACAGGTGCGCGTGCGGGGCGAGATCTGGACCGCGAAGTCGAGCGGGGAGGCAATTGACGCAGGCTCGGAGGTCGAAGTCACCGGGGTTTTTCACCTCCGGCTTAGAGTGCAGCGGGTATCTTCATCATTAACCTGAAAGGAGAGCGCCATGTCGGTTGAAGTCGTTTCAACATTCTTGATCATCGGGATCATCTTCTTGATCATCATCCTCTCCAACGCGATCCGCATCCTTCGCGAGTATGAGCGGGGCGTCATTTTCCGCCTCGGCCGGCTTATCGCCACGAAGGGTCCGGGAATTATCTTCCTCATCCCGATTGTCGACCGGATGGTAAAAGTCAGCCTCCGCACGGTCGTCCTCGACGTCCCGGCCCAGGATATCATCACCAGGGATAATGTCTCGGTGAAGGTGAGTGCGGTCGTCTACTTCCGTGTCATTGACTCCTCACGTGCCATCGTCGAGGTTGAGAACTACCTCTTCGCGACCTCCCAGTTGTCGCAAACAACACTTCGGAGTATCCTCGGCCAGTCCGAGCTTGACGAGCTTCTCTCCGAACGGGATATCATCAACAAGAAGCTTCAGGAGGTCATCGACAGCCAGACCGAGCCGTGGGGCATCAAGGTGACCGCGGTGGAGGTGAAGAACGTGGATCTTCCGCAGGAGATGCAGCGCGCTATCGCACGGCAGGCGGAAGCCGAGCGCGAGCGCCGCGCGAAGGTGATCGCAGCGGAGGGCGAGTTCCAGGCATCGAAGAGGCTTGCGGAAGCCGCGAACGTCATGAGTCAGAACCCGATGACGCTTCAGCTCCGCTATCTTCAGACGCTCATCGAGATCGGCACGGAGAAGAATTCGACTATCATCTTCCCGCTCCCGATCGATTTAATCAGGCCGTTCCTCACAGGCGCTTCGAAGAAGTGATCGAACTCGGCGACGCTTCCCCCCTCCTCTTCGGGCAGGACCCGGAGGAAGGGATTGTCAACGTTGCCGCCTCTTCTGATTCCACGATGACAGTGACGACGCGAACGGACGCCCATGGCGTCCGCTCGCGCGTCGATCCGTTCTTCCCCTTCTTCTTCCTCTCCCAGAGCGAGTACCTCTCGGAATTCGAGAAGAAGTACTGGTCGAAGACACTCGACGGAGACGAGTGGTACCGCTATCTCTGCGCCTTCCAGCGCCTCGGCGACATGTGGGAGGCCGTCAGGCTCATCCTGAAGCGACGCAGCAGGGAAACGGGCACCACTCTCGAGCAGTACTCGGACACCGACGCCCTCCTTCTCCGCCCCGACCCTGTGACGCAGTTCCTCCTTCAGACCGGAAAGTCCCTTTTCAAAGGAATGAAGTTCGAGGAGCTCAACCGACTTCAGCTCGACATTGAGACCTATTCAGCCGGACGCTTTTCGAATCCGGCGAAGCCCAGCGACCGCGTCATTCTTATCTCTCTCACGGACTCAACCGGCTGGGAGAAGGCGATCGACGGAAGCAAGATGTCGGAACCGGAGATGTTCGAAGAGGTCTGCCGCATCGTCGCGGAGCGCGATCCAGACGTTATCGAGGGTCATAACGTCCTTGGCTTCGACCTCCCGTACCTCGAACAGCGGGCGCAGGTCCATAGCGTCGATCTCCCCCTCGGGCGAGACCGTCAACCCCTGCGCCGCGGCGGCGGCAGGCAAGCAGAACGCGGCATGCGGGGATTCCCGGTCTACGAAATCCCCGGCCGCGAGATTGTCGATACGCTTCTCCTGCTCCAGAACTACGACACCGCAAAAAGGGTCCTCGAGAGTCACTCGCTGAAGTACGCAGCTCGCTTTTTCAACCTCTCCTCGGAGAACCGCGTCTACATCGCAGGGGATCGGATCAGCTGGTACTGGGATCACGAGCGGGACCTTCTTGTCCGATACGGGCTTGACGACGCTCGAGAGACCCGGGCGCTCAGCGCGCATCTCTGCCCGGTCTACTTCTACCTCTGCCAGGTCGTCCCCCTGACACTCTCGCAGACAATCACCTCGGGTGCCGCCACAAAGATCGAGCTGCTTCTCATGCGCGAATATATCCGGCAAAAACATTCCCTCCCCCGGCCCGAACCGTCGCGCGACTTCCCGGGTGGCTACACTGAGGTCTTCGTCACCGGGATCGTGGGGCCGGTCCTCCACGTCGATGTGGAATCTCTTTACCCCTCGATCATGCTCGTGGACAGGATCAAACCGTCACGCGACAGGCTTGACGTGTTCCTCAGCCTTCTCGAGCGGCTGACCGCACTCAGAATCGAGCAAAAGAACCATCTGAAAAGCGCCACCACACCCGCACGCAGGAGCGCTCTCGATGCCATGCAGTCGTCTCTCAAGATCCTCATCAACTCATTCTACGGCTACCTTGGGTACAGCAGGGGGCTCTTCAACGACTACACGCAGGCCGCCGCGATCACAGAACTTGGCAGGGACATCCTTCAGCGCATGATGGGGGCGATCAGGGAACTGGGCGGACGGGTGGTCGAGGTCGACACCGATGGTGTGTATTTCACGCCGCCTCCTTCGCTCCAGGAGCCCGAGCAAGAAGGCGAGCTTGTGGAACGAATCTCCGCGGCCTTGCCTGGAGGAATCCGGATCGTCATCGACGGCCGGTACCGGAAGATGCTGAGCTACAAGAAGAAGAACTACGCCCTTCTTGATGTCCACGACCATATCGTCATCAAGGGCTCGGCGCTCGTCTCACGGAGCATGGAGAGGTTCCTCCGTGACTTCGTGGTCCAGTTCATCGATGCCCTCTTCAGGGGGGATTTGCCGGGCGTCCGTTCCCTCTACCAGAATCTCCGTGAGGATATCATCGAGCACCGCCTCGGAGTCCGAAACTTCACCCGGACCGAGGCACTCAGGGTATCCCCGGAAGCGTACGCAGAAGAGGTCGCGTCGAAGGGACGGGCGCGGTCCGCCGCCTATGAGCTTGCGTTGAAGAGCGGCAGGACATACCGGGCCGGGAGCAAGATCAGCTACTACATCACAGGCTCAGATCCCGATCCCGTGGAGTTCGAGAGCTGCAAGCTTGCAGACGAGTGGAGTGAATCACTGCCTGATGAGAACGCTCCGTACTACTTGCGGAGGCTCGATGAATTCCTGCACCGCTTCGAATTCCTCTTACCGAAACAGGCATGGGAGAAAATCTTTGGCTCATCGAGTCTGTTCGAGATGACGGAGGAAGAGCTTCGTGCGGTCACGCTGAACGTGGAAGTCGCCCCCGATGAAACGGACGACGCGGAGGAAAGAGACTCATCGAGTGAACCGGATCTCTGGTCGGCGGCGGATGACCAGTAGTCCTCCGGAGAGCGCCGCGGACACGGCAAGGGAACGTCAAGGACGGTGTGACGCCACCCACTCCTTGACATACTCGACAATCTCAATGGTCGAGGTTCCGGGTGTGAAGAGTCTACCGACGCCGAGGTCGCCGAGCGCTTTCGCGTCCTCATCGGGGATGATTCCCCCGCCGAAGAGGAGTACATCGTCGAGCCCCTTCTCCTTGAAAAGCTGGATGACCTTCGGGAAGATCGTCATGTGGGCCCCGCTGAGGATGCTGATCCCGACGGCATCAACATCTTCTTGAAGCGCGGCTTCGACCACCACCTCCGGGGTTTTCCGAAGCCCGGAGTAGATTACTTCCATCCCGGCGTCGCGCAGCGCCGCCGCCACGACTTTCGCCCCACGGTCATGGCCGTCCAACCCCGCTTTCGCCACGAGCACTCTTATCTTCCGTTCCATAATCCTTTCCTTTATCGAATCGAATTCCTGCCCTTCGCCCTTTTCCCAGAAGTCATTGCGAGTTTCTCCCCTTCCCACCAAGGGCAAAGCCGAAATCCTGACTGTAGGGGCAATTCACGAATTGTCCTGTTGCCCGGAAGGGCAACTCCTCTCCCCCGAGCGCGACAAGAGCTCTTTTAGCCGCATGTAGAACCGCGTGAGCGGAAAGCCAACGACCGTGTAGAAATCGCCCTCGATCCTCTCAACAAACACGGCCCCATAGTCGTCCTGGATGCCGTACGCCCCCGCCTTGTCCATCGGTGAGCCTGATGCTACGTACTCTTCAATCTCATCATCGGCGAGCTCGCGGAACCGCACCTGTGTTTGCACCGTGTCGACGACTCTCTCTCCGGACGGCCGGTCGACGATGGCGAAGCCGCTGAAGACCGTGTGCTCTTTCCCGCTCAGCATCCGGAGCATTCGCTTTGCGTCGGCTGCATCGACGGGTTTGCCGAAGATCGTTCCTTCGAGCACAACGATCGTGTCGGCACCGACGACGATGCCGCTCTGAATGCCGCGGGCCACGTCGAGTGCCTTGCGCAGTGCATTCCATTCGACGATCTCCCGCGGGTTCCGCGAAGAGGTCAAGTCTTCATCGAAACTGCTCGGGAGGATGGCGGCCTCGACGCCGATCTGGCGTAGGAGCGAAGCCCGGCGGGGTGAGACCGACGCGAGGATAATAGGTTTCGGGAGTGTCAGCGTCATATGGTCAGAAACAAAAAAAGCGATACATGTGCTGCATCGCTCGTCATCTCGCAACTGTTGTGTTGTCTACCGGAACATTGCCTTGATGCTTCCCCACGTTCTCTTCACGCCCGACACACTGTGGGAGAGGCTGATTGGATCCAGCCACTCGCGTGATCCGTCCCGCTTCACAACGATGAGCTGGTATCGGAAGAAGCCATCCGCCGGTTTGAACACCGACTTGTCGATGTACGTGTACTCCGACGGGACGCCGTGAGCGGTGATCGGCTGGGGATTGATGATCAGGAATGATCCTGATGCTCCCGAGGCCCGGCTGATCTCGAAGTGATCGAGGCCCGATTCATCCTCCGTGCGCCAGTAGAGCTTTACATCATCCCCGGCGCTCTGGGCGGAGAAATCGACGACGAGCCCAGCGTAGAGGAGGCCAGCGGCGAACAACAGAAGAACGGCAAGCGATATGAAGGTACGCTGTAGCATCTCGCAACGCCTAAATATACAGGCTTTGGTCGTGAAAGTCAAGCGCGGGGGCCGCGGAATCGCTCGAATTAACACGCGGAATCGCTCGGATCGAAGCTCAATGGGCCCCACCTGCCA
>PEWR01000052.1:0-2282 GCA_002779395.1 Ignavibacteriales bacterium CG07_land_8_20_14_0_80_59_12 | reverse complement strand
AACTAGCGTCAGCAGAGCGATGCAGCTTACGTCCGACCCACTCCGATCAGAGGAACTTGCTTCGTCAGCCGCAGCCGCAAGAGCGTCGGATGACTTGCTCGGTTTTGACGATAATCTCTTCGATAGCCGGAGACTTGCCCTCGATGAATGCGAGAAGCTTTTGCGCAGCCAGTTTCCCAACCTCGTAGGCCGGTTGCCGAACGGTCGTCAACGGCGTCGGCATCAGCGCCGCTCTGATATCATCCGAAAATCCCACGATCGCGATATCACCAGGAATGCTCAGACCTTGTTCCTGAATGGCTTTGATCGCCCCAAACGCTGCAGGGTCATTCACGGCGACGACGGCGCGTGGCCGCCTCTCCCTCGGAAAGCTCAATAGCTTCTTCATCGCCTGATACCCGTCCGTCTCCTGGAATCCAGATTCGACGATCAGCTGGTCGTAACACGGAATCTTCCGATCTGCTAAGGCACTCTTGAACCCATTAAGACGGGATCTTCCAATCGAGACCTTCTGCGGGCCGCTAAGATGTGCAATCCGGGTATATCCGTGATCGATCAGATGTTCTGTGATGCGTCTTGCACTCTCCTCGTCGTCGATGCTGACACAGCTTGCGCCGATCCCGTGCACACAGCGGTCGAAGAACACAATTGGCAGACCCAGGCGGATCATGTGTTGGTAGAGACTATGATCCTGCACGCTCTGAGCGGTTGAGATGAGGATTCCGTCGACGCGTTCGGACTCCAGCGTCAAGAGAGCATCCTTCTCACGCTTTGCATCTTCAGCAGAATGGGTCAGGATGAGGTGATAGCGGGCTCGATAGGTTGCCTCCTCGATCCCTCGGATTGCCTCCGGGAAAAATGAGTGAGTGATCTCCGGAACCACCACTCCGATGGTGTGCGTCTTTCTCAACACCAGGCTCTTCGCGATGTGATTGGGGCTGTAATCGAGCTTCTGCGCTGCCCCTAGCACCTTGCGACGGGTTTCCTCATCGACATGGGCCCGGTTGTTCATCACCCGCGACACCGTCATCGTCGAAATCCCGAGCTTGCCGGCAACCTCTTTCGCGGTCACACGTCTCGAAACACTCTTGAGGCTTTTTCTCACTTTTGTTGTTCGTTTTTTCATCACATCATACCACTTCGAACAGAGTACAAACCTTCACGGCCATCTCGATCGCGTTGCTTTGTCATCGGATTAATAGCATCTTGTTCGTTTGAGCGAATCCTCCAACCTGGAGGCGGTAAAAATAGACACCGGAAGGAAAGCTTGAAGCGTTCCACGTGACTCTGTAGCTACCTGGCTCTTGCCGTTCATTTACTAGCGTTGCTATTTCTCTTCCCAAGACATCGAAGACTTTCAGCATCACGAAGCTGTTCGCTGAGAGCTGATAGCTAATAACTGTTGTTGGATTAAACGGATTGGGAAAATTCTGCTTCAAGGAATAAGATGTCGGCATCGGAGCTGGAATCTGATCGTTCACGCTTACCACGGGGGTGCTTTTCGCAAGCACTACCGCTCCTTCGTAATCTATAGCGTAGTGCCACCAATTGTTCAATACACCTTCGGTCACGCCAACATAGCGAGGCAGATGGTAGTACCACCAGCTCAGGTATCCCAAATGGTCCAGACCTTCTGCCAACGGATCTCCCTTTGCATAATACCATGTATTGACATTCACCATGGAACTCTGATCAAGAAGGTAGGGATAGCGGAGCCAGTTCTCGGCATACGATTTTACCAACCGAGTGTTGCCATAATTGTAATCACTCGCACCGTTGGGCGGATAGTGGATATTGCCGACATGTGCTTGCGCTGGCATCCGTTTATCTATTCTCGTGAAAAGGTCCCACGGTGTTGGGTTGGATGATGTATCGTTCCAAGTGCGTCCCTGTGCTTGGTAATACGCTTGGGATATAGCACTCTCCACACGATGGCCAAAACTATGGAAGGCTTGATCAACCCCGCGCTCATAGTTCAGTCCCATGACCGAGAGAAGTTTCGTCAGCGCGGTCCCGTCCCTTATGGGAGGTGAATTCCACCAGAATGCGTTGGGTCCCAGAAGCTGCGACTCGTACATGCCGAGGTAGGGGCCCGCAAACACCCATATTTCGTCAACCTGGCCGTTGTTTCGCTTCAGATCGAACTGGTATTGCGGATCGCTCACGAACTTTCGATAATCAAACCAAAGTTGCCCCGAGTCCGCAGCATTTTTGAGCGACTTCCAGTTTGGCTCCTGCAGGAGAGTATAATATTGTTGGGCGGTCAAATAGCTTCCATAGTA
>PEWR01000057.1 GCA_002779395.1 Ignavibacteriales bacterium CG07_land_8_20_14_0_80_59_12 | reverse complement strand
ACCCGCGGATGAAGACGAAGAAGATGTGGTCGATGGTCTCCCTCGGACCGTGGACGCTCCACCCGGGTGACAGCCTGGTGATCGCTTACGCGGAGTTTGTGGCCGGGCCGCCGTACGAGGTGGCCGTCAACCCGACGGCCACACCGGCGAAGATCGGACAGGAGGCTCTCAAGCAGCTTGCCAACATCTCGGCGCGGGCGCAGTTCGCCTACGACAACCATTACCACATCCCGCATCCGCCGGCCGCCCCCGACTACTACATTTCTCTGAGCAATGACCCGCGGAAGGTGGCCAACATCATTGACTGGCCGGACAGCACCGAGTCGATACTGGACCAGGACTACTCGGCTGCCGAAGCGAACGACCTCGCCGGCTACCGAATCTACAAGTCCAGCTACCTCCCACTGGGCCCCTGGAAGCTTGTGCAGGATATCCGGCGGGGGAACCCGGAGTTTTACCATGACCACCGGTACACGTACGTCGATACCGCAGTGGCGATCGGCATGTCCTACTACTACGCCGTGACGGCGTATGACACTGGACATGCCTCCTGGCCCCCGAACCCGGCGTACCGGTTCCCTGAAACCGGGTCAAACAGCGTCCCGCCGCTCGAGACCTCGATCTACGCGTCGCTCTACTCACGCAGCTCGCTTGATCCGAACTACGTGGTGACACCGTTCCGGACGATGATCCCCGCGGCTTCGACAATGGACAATATCCTCGTCGTGCCGAACCCGTTTGTCCTGCAATCCGGCTCGACGATCCCGCAGGACTACAACTTCATCCAGTTCATCAACGTCCCGAGTCCGTGTACAATCCGCATCTACACCATGCGCGGCGACCTTGTCAAGACCATTGAGCACAACGACGGGTCGGGCATTGTCCTCTGGAACCAACAGACCGACTACGGGCAGTTCGTGGGAAGCGGTGTGTACGTGTTCCACATCGACGCGGGGGCGTACGGGACCAAGATCGGCAAGCTGGCGATCGTGCGTTGATCCACGGCGTATCTGTTCATGAGGGTGTGATGAAAAAGATCCTAATGGTTATGCTTCTCTTCCTTATTGGCGCGGTGCCGCTCCGATCCCAGGGCTCCTTCAAGAAGGTCGGGACCGCCGGGTACGTGTTCCTCGGCATCCCAGTCAGTGCACGGACGGCATCTCTCGGCGAGGCAGGGGTCGCGATGGAGGGCCTCGGCGCCGATGCGCTCTTCACGAATCCGGGTTCGGTTGGCTTTGAGCATGGGACGCACCTGGTGAGCTTCTCGTATTCGCCATGGATCGCGGACACCCGGCACGAGGCGGCGGCCTATGTGTACAATGCGTCGTCCGCAGGAGTCTTCGGTGTGAGCGTCGACCGGCTCGACATGGGGGAGATGACACTCACGCAGAACGCGGTCGGGACGAAGATCGGCATGTACGACATACTCGGAACGTTCAAGGCGGACGGAATCGCGATCGGACTCACGTACGGGCGTGAGCTCACCGACCGCTTTTCGTTCGGCGTCACGGCAAAGTACGTGCAGGAGCGGATCTGGGAATACAGCTCCACGAACCTGGTCTTCGACGCCGGACTCCTGTACTACACCGGCTTTCAGTCGCTCCGCATCGGCGGCGTTGTGAAGAACTTCGGCGTGGACGGTAAGTACCTGCAAGGGACGTTCAAGATGCCCACCGATTTCCGGTTCGGAGCGGCCATGGATATCATCGGTGCCGAAGGAGGGAGCAGCAAGTTGACCCTCGCTGTCGAGGCGCTCCATCCGACGGACAACGACGAGCGGATCAACGTGGGCGCGGAGTTCTGGTACCAGAACATGGTGGCGCTTCGCGGGGGATACAAATTCAACTACGACGAGGAGACGTGGTCGGCCGGTCTCGGCATCCGATGGAGCGGACTCGGCGGTCCACTCGGCCTTGACGCCGCGTACAGCAACCTGGGTCGGCTCGGCGGACATGTCCGTGTGACCCTCGGTGCTTCATTCTGAGTCACGGGTCTATGCGTAAAGAGGAAATGAGGCTATGATGCCGAGATTCATACGATGTGTGAGCGCCCTCGTCTTCGTGACGGCGGCGGCGCTTCCGCTGCTTCACGCGCAGGTCGAGATGCCGAGCAACCCGCTGAACCTCGAGTCAGTGACGTTCAACGCAACGGCGTCGGTCGCACTCCCCTCGAAGAGCGTGTTCAAGTACCTGCGGAGCTACGGAGGCGGGGCGGAAGCGGAGATCCGGGTCAGTCCGATGTTCTCCATCGTTCTCGGAGGCTCGTTCTCCCGCGTCGATGTGAGCGAGGACGATCCTATCACGAACTGGAACTGGGCCTACTGGCAGAGGTATTACGCGAGCTACCTCCAGATCTGGTTCGGGAGCGACAGTGCTTACCACGACGGACAGAAAGTGACGCTCAGCCGAGTCTCCCCGAAGCAGTGGACCGCGGGGAAGTGGATTGGAAAGGACAGCCTGTACGCGGTGGAACTCCGTCCCGTCGAGTACGTAAACACAACGCCCGTGTCCCTCTCTTTCGCGGCTACGTTCTCGGTGACCAAAGCACTGCATCTCCATGGACGGCTGACCGGGGCACTCCTCATATACGAGCGGAACATGTATCTAGACGAAAAGTGGGAGAAGCGCCGAAGGGCGGATGCCGGCCCGGATAGCGGACAGGTGTACGTTTTCCAGTACGGGTATCACAACTACGCGCCGCCGAAATCAGGAGTGCTTCTCGGAGTCGGCGGAGGAGTTGCGGCGGACTACCGCCTCTCGTCGCTCATCGGGGTCCACGTTGCGGCGGATTACTCCTATTTTCTCAACTCGTTCCACAAAGGTGAATACGATCTGTTCCCGTTCAAGGGGACGCTCTCGCTGTCTGCCGGTTTCTCGATCTATTATTGAAACAGCGTCTGTAACAACGCCTCATCGTAAGGAATGTGAACATGCGTAGTTATCGTTCTGTCACCCTCATGCTCGTGCTCCTCTGCGCGGGGTTCGTATCCCTTTCGAGCGCCCAGACTGGTGTGGGGCTTACGATTTCTCCGCGCGGACTCTATGCCATCCCCGTCGGCTCACTCGCGGACCGGCTTGTCCCGACTGGAGGTGTCAAGCTCGGGATCGGCGCCCGGCTGGATGAGAACTGGACGTGGGAAGGGACGTTCGAAGCAACTCGCTTCATGAAAGGGAACAAAGACCAGCTCTACTTCCCCGATCTTCAGGTGACCCTCGAACTGTACGGCGCCGGTGTGCAAGCCTCGTACTACCCCTTTGGGGCGGAGGGGATTCTCGCTGGGAAAGTCCATCCGTTTATGACCGGCGGGCTATCTGTGTACCGGTGGCTCGCCCGGCGCGGCGCGCATGCCACGGACTCGACCGGGGCTGTGGTCGTTCCCGGCCTTGTACAGCAAGACTGGAGTCTCGGGTTCAGGGGCGGAGCCGGAATTGAGTTTCTCCCCATCGAGCGTGTGGGCATCTTCGGACAGGTCACCTACGGTGTGGTCGTGGGAGAGCTCTGGCCCGCGCTGGCATTGCATCTCGAGAACACGAGCGGCTTTCAGACCGTGGAGGGATCCGTTGGGTTGAGAGTGTACCTGCCGTCGAAGTTGTTTTGACCACTGGATCGCCCCTGTTCTCCACACCCCCGATTGGTTCGATTCCCATCAGGCCTGGACATCATCGAGCTATTGCGGATCGTTGACCGGCTCAGCCTGATGTTGTACCATGAGAATGAGACCAGGTGCTTCTCATCGCAGGAACCAGAGCGTGAAGAAATGACAAGCCTTGAGGAGGCGCAGAAGATCGGCGCCGCGGCCCGGGAGGTCGATATACTCGTGGTCGGCGGCGGAACGGCTGGTGCAGTTGCCGGCGTTGCCGCAGCGAGGGAAGGGATGAAAACGCTCATCGTCGAGCAGTTCGGTTTCCTCGGCGGGACCCAGACTGGCGCACTTGTCACACCGATGATGCCAAACCAGATTGAGGGGAAGCCGCTCAATCGCGGATTGGATTACGAAGTGAACTCGCGTCTCATCTCTTTCCACGAGTCCGGAGTGTGGCGTGATGGCAACCGGGGCTGGTTTAACCCCGAGGCTCTGAAGTTCGTCCTTGAGGAGATGGCGCTCGAGGCGGGAGCGGAGATCCTCTACTATACGATGTTTGATGATGCCGTGGTTGAGCGTGGCGCGGTCATGGGGGCGACGCTTCTCAATAAGGCGGGGCGAAGCCTCGTCCTTGCGAAGAGGGTCATCGATGCGACGGGGGATGCCGACGTTGCGTTCCGTGCGGGAGCGCCGTGCGTCGCCGGGGACGATCGGGGCGTGAACCAGCCGTTCTCTGTCCGTTTCAGTGCAGGGAACATCGATCTGAAGAGGTTCGCGGAGTTCCTTCGATCGCTGGGCAGGCACGAGATCGCGGAGGAGGCGGAGGGGTCGAGTGTCCCGCTTATCCACACGGCGATGGTGTGGGGGATGGGGTGGACGCTCGAGCCGGTCTTTCGCCGCGCGGTGGCGGATGGAGTGCTCGACGAGAGGGACGGGGACTACTTCCAAGCGTTCACGGTTGCAGGAAGGCCACGGGAGTTATTCTTCAACTGCCCCCGCATTGCGGGGCAGACGGACGGGACAAATCCCGAGCACCTCACACGCGCGCAGATTCTCGGACGGAAGGCAATCCGGCGATATATGGAGTTCATCCGGACGTATCTCTCCGGATGTGAGGAGGCATCGCTCGTGGCCATCGCACCGATGGTCGGCGTGCGGGAGTCGCGACGGATTGTCGGCGAGTACACGCTGACGGCGGAGGATGTGCTGGAAGGAAGGAAGTTCGAGGACGCTGTCGCGAGGAACAACTACCCGATTGACATCCACAGGAACGAAGGAGAAGAGGGGGCGAACCTGATCCATCTTCCTGAAGGGAGTTACCATGAGATCCCATTTCGGTGCCTGATACCGAAGAAGATCGAGAACCTGTTGGTCGCCGGGCGATGCCTCTCTGCCACGTTCGAGGCCCAAGCATCGGTCAGGATTCAAACAAACTGCCGCGCGATGGGTGAAGCGGCAGCGGTTGCCTCGGCGATTTCCATCCGAGAGGGGAAGACCCCCCGTCTCGTTGATGGGAGGCTTCTCCGGAATGCGCTCATCGAGCGGGGAGCAAGCCTTTGATGGGGAGAAGTTGTCACGTTGCTTTGCTTGCCAGCCTTCTTTCGGTCTCCGTTGTCTTCTCTCAAACCCGCGCGAAGTATGAGCCTCCTGACGGCTCATGCTACATCGGTGCGTTCATAATCCCGGACCACAACATTCACGGGCGCATCCCGGAATTTGAGGCGGCGACGGGGAAGAAGCACACCGGCTACCTCACGTATGCCGGTGTCGCGTCGCCGTTTCCCCAGGCGTTCGTCGACACGTGCGACGCCTACGGTGCATTCGTGCAGCTCGGCTTCGAGCCGGACGGCGTCTTCCGTGACCTCGATGACACTCTCCGGCTCCGGGACTGGGCCCGTGCCGCCGCCCGGACGGGGGTCCCGATCTTCCTGAGGTTTGCCTCTGAGATGAACCTGGCAGGGGACATCCCGTGGGCGGGAAACCCGACGCTCTACAGGACGAAGTGGCGGTTGATGCACCGCATCATGAAAGAGGAGGCGCCGAATGTCGCGATGGTCTGGGCCCCGGGGTGGTGGCCCGATATCTTGAACGACTCCACCCGGATGATCATGGCATACTATCCGGGGGACGAATACGTCGACTGGGTCGGCGTCGACCTGTATATGTGGGGGCCATGGTGGGACCAGTACCAAGAGGAAGGCGGTCTCTCGCCCGTTGACAAGTTGAACGCGGTATACTCGAAACGGATCAACAAGCCCATGATCCTCTGCGAGTGGGCGGCGGCAATTCGCGAGTTCAGGCAGGATACCAGCGTCACCACAAATACCTCCGCGTACGCGATCAGGAACATTCAAACGCTCTACTCCGACTCGACGCTCCGCTCCTGGTTCCCCCGGTTGAAAGGCATCTTCTGGTTCGACTACGACACGCACGCGATCAACGGTTCGGATTTCCTCCTCACGGAGGACCCCGGCGTACTTGCGGCATACCGGGTATCCATCTCGTCGCCGTTCTTTGCGCCGGACGTCTACTACAACGTTCCCCGTGTCGACGTCCCGTACCGCGTCCTCCAGCGCCGGGACTCGCTCCCCGTCACGGTACGATGCGCGGAGACGGTCGTCGAGGCCTCCCTCATTGCACGCGGACAGGTCGTCCAGACGCTTACCTCGCCCCCCTGGGTCTTCCGCTGGGACGTGTCCGGACTCCCCGATGCGGACTACTTTGTGGAAGTCCGGTCTCGCACTGAGGAGGGGTTCGCCGGGAGGGCATTCGGGACGGTCACGGTCGACAACGACAGCGACTATGTGAACGCCATCGTCGATAACAGCGATCCGGGGTTCTCCCCTGCTGATTCCTTAGGGTACATCTCGACCTCACAGCCGGATCGCTACGGGAGCGACTACTATGTCGTTCGCCCCGGCAGCCCGGGATTTGTGCGCTGGACATGGACACCATCGCTCAGCCGGCGCGTGAATGTCTACGCGATGTGGAGCGCCCACGAGAACCGGTCCGATAGCGTCCGCTACGTTGTTCGCTCTGGGTCGGGCGATTCCCTCCTGGCCGTCGTCGACCAGAAATCCGACGGCGGCATCTGGAATCTCCTCGGCTCGATCCCGGTACAGGCGGGCAGGCCTGCGTCCATCGACCTCTACCCGTCTACCCGCGGTTATGTCATCGCGGATGCCGTCAAGTTCTATCACTTCTCCACGACCCGAGTCACGGAAGGAAGGCCTATTGCGTCGGACGTCATCCTTGAGCAGAACTATCCCAATCCTTTCAACCCGACGACTGAAATCAGGTTCTATCTTCCCTGCGCCACCTCAGTGCGCATGAGGATCGTGGATGTGCTCGGCAGGGAGCGGGAAATCGCGATGCCTGGGACCCTCCCGCAGGGTTGGCACACAATCCCGGTGAATGCGTCCGGCTGGGCGAGCGGGACCTACTTCTGTCAATTGGTGACGCCGGCGAGGATTGTGACACGCAAGATGGTTCTGACGCGCTGACGACGGAGAGAGAGATGGGATTCACCCTCGAGTTGGGCTCCATCTGAACTACATGGGGGTCACTATCATGCATGCACCGAAGGCATTGACACTTCTCACATTGGCTTTCTCCCTCCAGCTCCTCGCGGCGGAGAAACCGGTGTTTCTCTGGCTCGACGCACATGCGAATTTCGCGCGTCTCGGGACGAAGGACAGCATCATTCGCGTCCTTGACAAGGCGGAGTCCGTCGGTATCACCGCCGTGATCATCGACCTCCGCGGCATTGATGGCTATGTACTCTATCCCAGCCGCATCGCGCCGGTCCTGAAGGAATGCGAGGGATTCAAGCGTGCAGACAACTTCGACTATGTCGGCACCATGCTCTCCGAGGCGAGAAGACGCGGACTGAAGGCCTACCTCTCGATGAACACGTTCTCGGAAGGGGACAAGCGGAACAAGAAGGGGATCGCTTACGAGAAACACCCCGAGTGGCAGGTGAAGGTCTATTCGAAGGACGGGATCGTCCCGATCGGCGAGTCGAAGGAGGGGATTGCCGCCTTCGTGAATCCGATTCTACCGGAGGTCCGCGAGTACGAGTGCTCGTTGTGGGAAGAAGTGCTTCACATGTACAAAGCGGACGGCATCGTGCTTGACCGGGCGCGCTACTCCAGTATCGCATCCGACTTTAGTGACGCCTCTAGAAAGGCGTTCGAAAAGTACATCGGCAAGCCGGTAAAGTGCTGGCCGTACGACATTTACACGCTCTGCGTCCTTGCCGACGGCAAGGTGAAACAGGACCGCGGGCCGCATTTCAGGAAATGGCTTGAGTGGCGGGCGCAGGTGATCTACAACTTCTTCTCCGAGATTCGCGCGCGTGTGAAGAAGAGTGACTCGACGCTTGCGTTCACGGACTATGTCGGCGCCTGGTACCCGATCTACTATGATATGGGGGTAAACTGGGCCAGCCCAAAGTACCACCCAGAAAAGGAGTATGATTGGGCAACGCCGACCTACCATAGGACTGGCTACGCGCCGCTTCTCGATTTCCTCTTCGTGGGGACCTACTTCTACGACGTCACGAAGGGGGAGGCGATCAAGTCGCATACTCCGGCGCCCGACGAGGGGAAGAAGCCGGCTGACTACTGGTGGTACTCGGTGGACGGCTCGGCGGAGATCGCGATGAAAGTAACGAAGGGCGCACTTCCCGTGTACGGCAGCCTTTACGTCCAGCAGTACAAGGACAAGAAGGACCCGCAGCAGTTCATTCGTGCGATGAAGGCGGATCTGAAGCTGACCAACGGCCTGATGATCTTTGATCTCGTCCACTTGGATACCGATGACTGGTGGCAGTACGTGAAGCAAGCATTGAAACGGTGAAGGACGGGACCTATTTCGAAGACACTGCGAGGAGTGAGGCCGAAGGGGGAACGACACGGCAATCCCATTGTTGTCAGACAAGTGTCAGGCCTGACGTCGATGACTCGTTGTTCTCGCGAGGGGATTCCCGCCTCGGCCTCGCTTCGCTCGACCTCCTTGGAATGACAGACAGGCGAAGATTTGCGCCGGCTGCGGTGCTGGTGGCACACGGTTTCGTGGGAGGATTCCATTGACCGCTGGCATTCTCATTCTGCTCGTCTTCATCGCGGCCGCGGTTTCCATGTTTCTTCGGAAACTCCCCGCGCTGCTCGCGGTTCCTCTTATGGCGATAGCGATCGGGCTCGTCGAGGTGATCACCGGGAAACTGTCGTTCCAGGACGTTCTCCTCGTGGTTGTGGCCGACGGTTCACAGCGCCTTATCGAGCCGATCATTATCTCCATCCTCTCCGGTGCGGTAAGCCTCCTCATGCAGAAGTCGGGTGTGGCTGAAAGCCTCATCAAGACTGGAGCGGAGCTCGCGGGCTCGAACCCGTTTGTCGTTTCGCTCGTGGTCTTCGCCGTTGTGGGACTCCTCTTTACGACAATCGGAGGTCTCGGCGCCGTCATCATGGTAGCGACGATCGTCCTTCCGATCCTCGGCTCGGTAGGATTGCGCGAGCAGGCGGCCGGCGGAATCCTCCTCCTCGGGATCAGCTTCGGCGGACTTCTCAACGTGAACAACTGGGCGGCATACAAGACCGTCCTCTCCATTTCACCTGAGCGGATCTCGAGCTACGCTCTCATCCTCTTCCTCATCCAGATTCCGATTGCAGTCCTCTTTATCGGCTACGAGCTGTGGCGGGCGAGGTCACTTCACATCAGGGTCTCGAAGATTGTCATATCATTTCTTCTTCTCGGGGCCGCCGCGCTTGCGATCTGGGTGAGCAGCCCGGTATGGAGCCGCATCACGCCGGAAGGCTT
>PEWR01000112.1:4691-9416 GCA_002779395.1 Ignavibacteriales bacterium CG07_land_8_20_14_0_80_59_12 | reverse complement strand
GGAGGGCTTCTGATACGACCGGGGTTCTTATCGAAACGAATCACAGGGTATTTCCTTGAGGCGCCGCGGCGATATCCCCTTGAAGGTCAGGACGGTTTCTCGTATAATGGAATGAACACTGGTCAAGTCACGGAATCTCGTCGGCGGCAGCATGCTGTTGTCAGCGCGATGCTTCATGCGGACATGCGACGTTCATGACCACAACATTCCAGCGGCTGGCTCTCGTAGATTTTGTATATTTATCGCTAAGGCCCCCCTGTTGCGGCGTCTCGCAGGTGAGATACAGCGGCACCATTCTGTCCATCAGTCCAAGTGAAAGCAGGGGAGAATGTCATGGCACCGACCGACGTACTCAAGCAGGAACACGAAGGAATCAAGGTGGCTCTCAAGGTTCTTGACAGAATCTGCGCCGACCTGGAGGTAGGCAAGCAGGCTTCGATTGGACACCTCGAGCAGCTTCTGGAATTTATACGCGTGTTTGCGGATTCATGTCACCACGGGAAGGAGGAGGACGTTCTCTTCCCTGCCCTCGAAAAGGCAGGACTTCCGAGTGCAGGCGGGCCCGTCCAGGTGATGTTGCTTGAACACAGCATGGGGCGGAATTACGTGCGTCAGTTGGGAGATGCGATAGCCGAGTACAAGAAGGGCAACCGGGCTGCGTCGTTGCGGATTGTGGAGAACGGGAGGGGGTACATCAATCTTCTGAGTGCTCACATTATGAAAGAGAACAACATCCTGTTTCCGATGGCGGAAGTGCGCCTGCCGGAGGAAGAGAAAAGAAGAGTCATGAGGGCGTTCGAACAGATCGAGACCGAGAGAATCGGCCCCGGCCGTCATGAGCAGTTCCACGAGATGCTTCACCGGTTGAAGGAAGCGTACAAGTTGTAATCGAGAACCCTCGAGAGGTCGAACACATGGTCAATCCTGCGGAAACAAAGCTCTCACCATGGTGGCGGCACACCGTCATTCTCGTCATGATCTTCGGCTTCAGCATTCTCACGTACGTTGCCGTGAGAGCATACAGAGACGCTCCGCCGACACCGGAGAAGGTCGTTGACGGGCGCGGTAACATCCTCTTTACAAAAGACGACATCCAATCAGGCCAGCAGGTGTTTCTGAAGTACGGACTGATGGAGCACGGCACCTTGTGGGGACACGGCGCATACCTGGGACCCGACTACACCGCGGAGTATCTCCATGACCTCGCGGTCACGGCACAGACGGAAGCCGCCGCTGCCCGGTACGGAAAGGATGTCTCCCAGGTAAATGACGAGGAGAGGCAGGGCGTTTCCGCCGATGTCAGCAGGGATCTTCACGCCAACAGATATGATCCCGCAACCGGCACACTTACGTTCAGCAGGGCGGAAGCGAAGGCGTATGAAGGCCAGCTGCGGCGTTGGTCGGAGTATTTCGCGGAGAAGAACACCGCTCCCGGCCTGCCTCCGCGTTACATCTCGGATTCCACCGAGCTGAAGCAGCTCACATCCTTCTTTGCCTGGGCGACGTGGGCGACAGTGGCCGACAGGCCCGGGAAGACCTTCTCCTCGTACACGAACAACTGGCCGTATGAGGAGATTGCGGGAAACAAGCCGACGGCCGACGCTGTTCTCTGGAGCGCGCTCAGCCTGGTCGGTCTTCTCGGAATGACGGGCCTGATCCTCTTTCTTTTCGGGAAATTCAATTACCTCGGCTGGAGGTCGGGGATAGATGAGACGATCAACGGCATCCCACGCCGGGACATCTCAGGAAGCCAGATTGCACTTGTGAAGTACTTCGTTGTCGTCGCACTCCTCTTTGTCCTTCAGACGCTTTTCGGAGGGGTCGTGGCGCATTACCGCGCAGAGCCGTTCGGATTTTATGGGATCGACCTTGCGAAAATCCTCCCGTACAACCTGGCGAGGACATGGCACCTCCAGCTTGCGATCTTCTGGGTGGCCACTGCGTACGTTACCGGAGGACTTTTCCTCGCGCCCGCAATCGGCGGCGGCGACCCGAAGAGGCAGAAGTTGGGAGTGAATGTCCTCTTCTCAGCTCTTCTCATCGTTGTTCTTGGAAGCCTTTTCGGCGAGTACCTCGGTATCAACCAGCTTCTCGGGAACCTCTGGTTCTGGCTGGGACATCAGGGCTGGGAGTACCTCGACCTCGGTCGTCTCTGGCAGATTCTGCTCGCCGCGGGGCTCATCCTTTGGCTCACACTTGTCTACCGCGGGATACGCCCCGCTCTCAAAGACAAGCGGCATGGCGACCTGAGCTCGCTCTTCCTCTACTCAGCGATCGCGATTCCGCTCTTCTATCTGCCAGCCATGTTCTTCGGCCCGAAGACGAACTTCACTGTGGTCGACAACTGGCGTTTCTGGATCATCCATCTCTGGGTGGAGGGGTTCTTCGAGCTCTTCGCGACCGTGATGGTGGCGTCGATGTTCTACAGAATGGGACTTGTGAGCTCCCAGTCGGCAAGCCGCGTGATTTACCTCGATGCCATTCTTTACCTCGGAAGCGGCATCGTCGGCACCGGGCATCACTGGTACTGGACGGGACAGAGCGACATCACGATGGCGCTCGGCGCCATGTTCTCCGCCCTTGAAGTCGTACCGCTCACCCTCCTGACCCTCGATGCGTGGGATTTCATCAGACTCTCGCGGAAGATATCTCTCGGCAGCGCGGGGAGTCCCGCCGGAGGGCAAAAGTGGGCGATCTACTTTCTCGTAGCGACCGGTTTCTGGAACTTCCTCGGTGCCGGCGTCTTCGGTTTCCTCATAAACCTCCCGATCGTGAGCTATTTCGAGGTCGGAACGACATTGACGCCGAACCATGGGCATGCAGCGATGATGGGTGTGTTCGGGATGCTCGCCCTTGCCATTATGATGTACGGCCTGCGGGACATCGTCTCCGAGGGGCTGTGGGCCCGGAATGAGAAATACGCTAAGCTCGGCTTCTGGGGCGTCAACGCCGGACTCATGCTGATGGTGATAACAAACCTCTTCCCCGGCGGCGTTCTTCAGCTGGCGGACGTTCTCAACAACGGCTACTGGCACGCGCGCCGGCTTGAGTTCATAAATTCCGGGGCCATGAGGCTTCTCGAATGGTTCCGTC
This sequence comes from Ignavibacteriales bacterium CG07_land_8_20_14_0_80_59_12, assembly GCA_002779395.1. Taxonomy (GTDB): domain Bacteria; phylum Bacteroidota; class Ignavibacteria; order 0-14-0-80-59-12; family 0-14-0-80-59-12; genus 0-14-0-80-59-12. The sequence goes on along the minus strand of PEWR01000112.1, from coordinate 6,323 downwards.
TCGTCGGTGACACGACGTTCATTGTGCTCGGATCGATACCGCTTCTGATTCTCGCAGTGAAGTTGTATGTTGGCAGGAGGAGGGAATCTTTGTCTGCCGGAGCCGGACCGGCGCCAATTTCCACTTCTGCAAGCGAGGCGACAGGCGAGACCGGCTCATAGGCCAGCCGAGCAAGGTGGGGGTGCCGCGTGGAAATACGGGACGCCCTGGAACCGCGATACAACAGACAACTAAGGAGTGAGAGCAGCAACTTATACGAAGAACGGGCTCGGGCGGGTCATCCGAGCCCGTGGTGTTTTCTGAGGGGCGGTGCTACGCGCGGGCAGGGTTCTTCCGCACCTTTGCCACGATGTCGTCCACAATCGTGTAGACGACCGGAACAACGATGAGCGTCAGGGCGGTGGAGCTGATAAGCCCGCCGATGATCGTGACGCCCATCGAGACGCGGAAGTCGGCGCTCGTCCCGAATGCGAATGCAACCGGCAGCATGCCGAGGATCAAAGCGAGCGTCGTCATAAGAATTGGGCGGAGACGTTTCATCCCTGCCGAGATCACCGCGTCGAACCTTCCCATCCCATTTGCCCTCCCCCGGTTGATGTAGTCAATGAGGAGGATCGAGTTTTTCGTCACAAGACCCATCAGCATGATGAGCCCGATGAACGCCATGATGTCGAACGTCTGGTTTGTGATGAGGATGGCGACGGCTGCGCCGAGGATCGCGAGCGGGAGCGCGAGCATGAGGGTGACCGGCTGGAGAAACGAGCCGAACTGTGATGCGAGGACCATATACACGAAGATGATGGCGAGTGCCAGAGAAACGCCGAGCGACTGAAAGCTCTCTGCCATCTGCTGTGACTGTCCGCTGTAAGAGATCTCGACCCCCGACGGGACGCTCAGTTCGGCAAGACGCGCCTTCACGTCGTTTGTGACATCGCCGAGCGCACGCCCCCGGGCGATGTTTCCGCCGACGACGATTTGTCGCATGCGGTTCTCCCGGTTGATCTGCGTCGGACCATTGGCGAAGGAGACGGTTGCGACCTGTGACAGGCTCACCGAGGTCCCGCGCATTGTCGGAATGTAGAGGGTCGCGAGCTTCTCGAGCGAGCGCCTGTCCGATTCATCCAGTCTCACACGCACATCGATTTCTTTTTCGGCCCGGCGAAACTTCGTCGCGACATCGCCTCCGATGTACGTCCTGAAGACCGTCGCAAGCTGGGCGGTCGAAACACCGAGCTGCGACGCCCGGTCCCTGTTAATGAGGATCTGTAGCTCGGGGCGAGGAGGGCGGACGTTGGTGCTGAGGTCTGCGAGTCCAGGGACAGCGCCTGCCAACCGCCTTGCCTCATCGGCGACCCTTGTGATCTCCGCGAAATCAGTCCCCCTTACCTTCACCTGGATCGGCAGCTGGACGAGTGCGCTCGCTGCGGCTCCGGTGAACGATGTTGCTTCAAGGAATGTGAGCTTTGCCCCCGGGATGTGCTCGAGAGACGGCCTCACCTGGTCCTGGGAGTCCTTCGCCTTGAGCGTTCCTGGCTTCAGACGGACGTGAATGACTGCCTGGTCGGAGGAGCCGTCGCTCGAGCCGATGACGGCGAAGATGTCCGACACCTCGGCTCGCTCGCGGAGAGCAGA
>PEWR01000112.1:0-4675 GCA_002779395.1 Ignavibacteriales bacterium CG07_land_8_20_14_0_80_59_12 | reverse complement strand
AGTGCGTCCGCCTCCGCAAGGCTGACGCCGGGAGCATATTCGAGGGCGATGTTGTACTCCGGCCGCTGTCCCTTCGGGGAGCCTCCCGTTGGGATGACACTCATGAGGGCGAGGCTGCCGAGGAAGAGGAGTGTGGCCGTCACCGTGATTGTCTTCCTGTGTCCGAGTGACCAGGCAAGAGCCGGGCGGTAGACCGCGTTCAGGCGGTTGTACGACGCTGCGAACGAGGCAACGAATCGTCCCCAAAGGGTCCTTCGGCCCTTCTCGACCCTGTGAAAGAAATAGGCGGACAGGACGGGGGCAAACGTGAAGGCCTCGAAGAGTGAGATGAGTACGGCAACTGCGACAGTGATGCCGAACTGGCGGAAGAATTTGCCGGCGACACCGGTTGCGAATGCGACCGGGAGGAAGACGGCGACGATCGTGAGCGTTGTCGCGGTGACGGCGAGTCCCACTTCCGACGTGCCTTTTCGCGCGGCGGTCATTGGGTCCTCCGAGAATTCCTCCATGTGACGGAAGATATTCTCCCGGACGACAATGGCGTCGTCGATGAGGAGTCCGACCGAGACGCTCAGGGCGAGAAGCGTGAGCACGTTGACCGAGAATCCGAGGAAGTACATCGCCGCAAAGGCGCCGATGATGCAGACCGGGAGCCCCGCGACCGTGATGATCGTATTTCGAAAATCGCCGAAGGAGAGGAACACGACGAGACTCGCAAAGATCGCGCCGAGGACGAGGCTCAGCATGACGTCGCTCTTCGCTTCTTTGATGAACTCCGACTCATCTGACGAGAGGCGCAGCTCGAGCTGTGGGTACTCATTTCGCAACTTCGCGACTTCTGAATTCACGGCCTCAGCAACGCTTACGGTGTTGGTGCCCGACTGTTTTAGGACTGAGAAGATTGTGCATTCTTTCCCATTGAGGCGCGAGATGACACGCTTGTCCTTGAAGCCGTCCGTGATGGCTGCAACATCACTCAGGTAGACCGGGACCCCGTCCTGGATTGCCACGATGACCCTTGCGATGTCGTTGATGGTCCTGAATTCTCCCTGTGTCCGGAGGAGAAGTTCGTGGCGTCCTTCGGTGAGGCGTCCGGCCGGGAGGTTGAGGTTTTCGGCCTTCAAGGCCTGGGAGACCTGGAGAATTGAAAGGCTACGCGAATGGAGCTTGTCGAAATCGACATCGACGCGGATCTCGCGCTCGCGGCCGCCCACGACTTCCACCGACGCGACTCCCCCGTCGCGCTCGATGGCGGGTTTCAGCTTGTCCTCAGTGATGGACCGAAGGTCCTCGAGCGTGACCTCGGCGGTACGGGGAACGACGCCGTAGGATATGATCGGGGCGGCCGATGGGTCGAACTTGCTGATGACCGGCTCGATGATGTCCCGGGGAAGCGTGCCGTGAATGGACGCGATCTTGTTGCGCACATCGGTCGCCGCCTTGTCCGGTTCCGTCTCGAATTCGAACTCGACGACGATGACGGAGATGCCTTCCGAGGAAGTGGAGCGGACGGATTTGACGCCGCTCAGGGAGTTGACCCCTTCCTCGATCGGCTTCGTCACCTGTGTCTCAACTTCCTCCGGGGCGGTCCCGGGATAGGCAGTCGTGACCGCAACGACGGGGAGGGAGATGTCAGGAAGGAGGTCGACAGCGATCCGCGAGTAGCCCACGATGCCGAGGACAACGATGGCAAGGATCAGCATCGTGATGAAGACCGGCTGGGCGATCGATGTATCGGCAAGCTTCATAGTGTTTCAATCCTCTGTGTTCCCTGGTCCCGAGCGTCATTGGGAGGAGGCGCGCCGAAGGTGGCGAAGCCATCCGAAGAGGCCACCGCAGGCGGACGACGTGGGGACTTACCACCCTCGCCGAGGCGAGCTCGCAATGACACATGGGGGAGAGGCAGCGTTGGCCTCCGCCTCACTTCACTGGGGCAATTCTGTCACCGTCATTCAGTCTCTGTGTCCCGGACACAACAATCCTGTCGGACGGGACGAGTCCGCTCGTGATCTCAATTGAATCCGCCACCAACGAACCAGTTGTGATACTTCGGGCCGAAACGGTCGAGTCAACCGTCACGAACACAGTCCTTTTCCCCTCGCGCTCTGTGACGGCCGAGAGCGGGACAAGGAGCGCGGGACGCCGGCTGAGGACGAGCTCCGCCTGCGCGAACATTCCCGGCTTCAGGAGTCGACGGGGGTTGAAGACGCGGACCTCAACGTCAACGGTGCGGGAGACGGGGTTTGCAACCGGGCTGATATTGGCCACGCGGCCCGCGAACAGCTGGTCCGGGTAGGCCTGGGTGGTCACGGTTGCCGGATGGCCGATCGTCACAAGGCGGATCCTGTCTTCGGGGACAGCGACGACAGCTTTCACGGTGTCGACGTCGACGACGGAGAAAAGGGGGGAGTTTGTGTTCACGACGGCCCCCGGGTTGAGAAGAACCCTTGCGATGGAGCCCGCGGCGCTGCTCTTCACCTCGAACCGTGAAAACTCGAACCCGACCTCATCGCGGTCAATAAGGGCCACGACCTGTCCGGGAGAGACGACATCGCTCATTCTCACAAGGTTCTGGATAAGCTTCCCCGGCACCTTCGAATAGAGCGTCACTTCCGACTGTGCGGCAATCGTTCCGGTGTGCGTGATGCGATCGGTAATCGCACTTGTCGTCGGATGGCCGAGCTCAACGGCGATCGCAGCGCCGCCGGTTACAAGGGTTCGTGCCTCCTCTTTGTTCTTCAGCGTGTTGATTGCCTTGAACGCGATGAACGTGATGAGTGCAATCCCGAACACGATCCAGAGTATCCTCTTCATTCCATGCCTCCGTCAGAGAAACTTCTTCCCCGTCACACGGTCGATGGCGTACTTTGCCAGGATGTGGTTTGTGATCGCCTGCAGGTATCCGAGGTGCGCATTCTGGTACGACATTTGTGAATCGAGGAGGTCGATCGTGCTGAGGAATCCGCCGGCATGCCGTTCGGTGGCGATCTCCAGCGCTTCTTTCGCCTGCTCGAGTCTCACCTTCTCAATCTGAATCCTTTGCTTGTTGGACTGCAGGTCGACGATCGCCTGTCGGACATCCATCGCGACGGACTGCTCAAGCTCGGCGCGGCGCAGCTCCGTCACGCGCACGTTCACCTCAGCCTGGTCCACCTGGGCGCTGGTCCGGAAGCCGTCGAAGGCAGGGTACGCCAGCACGATGGAAGCATTCCATGTCCCTCTCAACGCATCGAGGTTGGGAAAGAGGCCGTTGCGGAGGAGGTAGCTCGCATTGACAGCGATGTTTGGCTTGTCAGCTGTTCGCGCCATGTCCGCCTGACGGCGGGCAAGGTCCTCCTGCAAAGCGGCTTGCCGCAACTCGCCGCGGGATTCAAGCGCAGCGTGGAGGAGAGAGTCGGTGTTGAAGGCATACGACTGCTCTTCAATCTGTCCGGCGAGCGCGACCGGCATATCGAGCGGTCTGCCGGTCAACTTATTGAAGAGGATCTCGAGCTTCCGGAGACTTGTCTCGATTTCAAGCTTCCGGCCTTCGATGCCGGCAATCTGGACGTCCATCGTGAGGAGATCGAAATTTGACATGAGGCCCGACTCGTACCGCCGCTTCATCATGGCTTTGCGCGTCTGCAGTGCCTGGATGGTCTGGTCAAAGACTCTCAGTGATTCATGCGAGAGGAGGATCCCGTAGAATGCCTGGATCACCTGGTAAGCGGCCGCCGTTTGGGTGGTTGCAAGGGCAGTTTCGGAGATTCTCACTCCGAGCTCACCCATCTCGATTCCGGTCTGTGTCCTGCCCCAGTTGAAAAGGGAGTGCTGCAATGAGATGCCGACGTTGTAGCTGTTCTCATTTCCGAACTTCATCGTCACGGGGGGCATGGGAGGAATGTCGAGGCTGAACGAAGAAATCGGGCCGAGCCGCGCGTACGAACTCTGGACGTTCATCTGTGGATAAAGCGGACTGCGACTCTCGCTCGCCTTGGCTTCAGCTCCGTAGACCGCCTGTTCCGCTTGGAGCACCATCGAGCTGTTCTTCACCGTGAGCCCGAGCGCGTCCTTGAGGGTCAGCGCCGAATGCGGCGGCTGGGCGCTGGAGCGGGGGATGATGGAGAGGAAGGCGAGTGCTGTAAGGATGCTGTTGACCGGTTGCAGGCGTAGCGCCATAGGCTATTCTCCCATTTGCTTCAATTTCGATTCCAGAGTGACGGCCACTCGGTGCAGCTTCTCAAACGCCTCTTCGAAGAGCTCCTGGTCCTCCTCGCTGAGGAGCGCGAGGACCCGCTCGTAGCTTTTCTGGATCGATTTCGTCCTCTTCTGCATGATGTTGAGTCCTGCTCTGCTCACGCGCACGGCCATTCGACGACGGTCTCCCGCTTGCTCTTCGCGATGGACAAGGCGAGCCTCGACGAGCCGGTCGACGAGTTCCGATGCGGTGCTCTGGGCGATCTTGAGCTTCCGCGCGAGCTCGCTTACGGAACAGACCCTGAACTCCCGGATAACGACGAGCGCCTGGTACTGGTTAAAGGTAAGACCGACGCCGTGCCGCCGCCCGGTGTGGATCTTCGACAGTGCCATGGAGTTCATGATCTCGGGGAAGAGCGTCACGATCCGTTCCGCTCTGCTCCGGATCTCCGGAGTGACCGATTGAGATGGCATGTTGTGTCGCATGACGAATATATCG
>PEWR01000091.1:67492-69292 GCA_002779395.1 Ignavibacteriales bacterium CG07_land_8_20_14_0_80_59_12 | reverse complement strand
GCGACGCTCTCTATGCTTCACCCTACGAGCCGTGGTCCTACTGGCTCACGGGTCAGCAAGGAAGAGCACCGAATCCGTACTACGACCCGCTTCAGTTCGCCGTCGAGGAAGCGCACAAGCGGGGGATGGAACTGCATGCATGGTTCAATCCCTATCGCGCCGTCGTGTCCGTTGGCTCTTACAGCCAGGCGGCTGGCCATGTCACAAACCAACACCAGGACTGGATTCTCGGATTCAACAAGCTGAGGATCCTCAACCCGGGGATCCCTGCGGTCCGGGACTACGTGACCATGGTGATCATGGATGTCGTCCGGCGGTACGATGTTGACGGGGTTCACTTTGACGATTACTTCTATCCATACGAGGGGATCCGTAACGAGGATGCCGCGACGTATGCACAATACAACCCCGGCGGCTTGAGCCTCGGCGACTGGCGGCGTGACAACGTGAACAAGTTCATCAAGATGGTCCACGACAGCATACAGCTTGTGAAGCCGTATGTGAAGTTCGGCATCAGCCCTTTCGGCATCTGGAAGAGCGGTACTCCGCCGGGGACGTCCGGCCTCGATGCGTATTCAGAGCTCTATGCAGACGCCGTCGCGTGGCTCAACGCGAAGACCATCGACTACGTCACACCGCAGCTCTACTGGAAGATCGGCGGACCGCAGGACTACGAGAAGCTGATGCCCTGGTGGGAGTCGGTCCGGAACGGCCGACACCTCTACACTGGCCACATCCTCAGCCTCTCTGCGGCAGAGATCACAAGGCAACTCCGCTTCAACAGGGGGAACAGCGGTGTCAGCGGGAGCATCCTGTTCAGGGCAGGTATCCTCAGCGGAGCTCTCACGGACAGTCTCCGCTCGATCGGCTACGGGTACCCTTCACTCCTCCCGGTAATGGCGTGGAAGGACTCAGTTCTCCCCAATCCTCCCCGGAATCTTGCCGGCGAGGTTCAACCGGCGGGCGTCGCTCTGAAGTGGGATGCCCCAATCCCGGCCTCCGACGGCGATACTGCGTCCCGCTACGCCGTCTACCGCTTGGGCCATGTCCCGGCACCCAGCGAGCTCGAAGACGTCCAGAACATCTTCGCGGTGACGGGAACACCATCTCTCCCACCACCTGCCCCCCCGGCGACAACCCGATTCTTCTATGTGGTCACAGCACTCGACCGGAACTACAATGAGAGTGTCATGACGACACCTCTCGCGGTTGATCCGGTCGCCGCGCCGACGATCGCGGCGAGGCTTGCCTACCCCGAAGCGGGCGATACAAACGTGGCGACCCTGTCGCTTGCGTTCCGGTGGAACCGTCTTCCCATCCCCGTCTTTTATCGACTCCAGGTATCAAGAGACTCAGCTTTCACTTCCCCGGGAGTGATACTCGATATCCCTTCGATCACCGACACGAACTGGACGGCTACGTCATTACCAGGATACCAGAAGCTCTACTGGCGTGTCGGGTCAGGCAATTCCGGAGGGTCCGGTCCGTTCTCCGAGGTTCGCTCGTTCACGACCGGTCTCGCGGTACCTGTGCCGCCGGTCCTTGCATACCCGGCGACAAGTCCTGCGAACGTGCCGCTCAACCCGACATTTGCATGGAGCCCGTCGCCTTACGCGGACTCTTACGAGATTCAAGTCTCCCTCGACCCGACTTTCGCACAGCCAGACATCGACTCGAGCGGTATTTCCGACACTTCATTCACAGTGGCGAAGCTTTGGAGCAACAGACTCTACAGCTGGAGAGTGCGCGGTCGAAATACAGTGGGCTACGGGAATTGGGCGGCGGGCTCGCGTTTCAGGA